>NZ_JBHWJV010000011.1:0-208272 GCF_042731175.1 Pseudarthrobacter sp. NPDC059871 | reverse complement strand
AAGCAACTCCACTGTGCAACCGGAGGTCCTCACCTTTGGCTCAACAACTCCAGCGAGTCATCACATTCACCAAACCAACGTCCCTGGGCAGTACATCTAGCACCGACGGCGAAGGTCTGGCCAAGGACGACCCGGATCACCCGGATGAATGGGGAGTCTTTGTGGGTTGGTGGCCCGCCAAATATGTTCCGACGGACTCATGCGTGTGGCTGGACGCGCTCGTCGAGGTCGGTCCATCGCCTGAGGTATTCGCTAACGCGATCACGGCGCAGACGTCAACGGCGAGCACTCCTCCCGTCAAGGTCATGTTGGGCGATTACTCCGGCTTAGAGTTCGACCACGCCGTCAAGGGCGACGTGGACATCACAGCCTGCGACCGCGGCAAGTTCTGCATCCACTCATCACTCTCAAACGAATGCACACGCTGGTACTCGAGCACCGCTGAACGCGAAACCTACCGGGTGGTCGACATGAACGGCCAGCGCGGAGTGCTCTGGGTGGTCCAATTCCACGAATCGATCAATCCCGGGCTGACAAGGGAGGCACGCGCCGTCTTCGACTCGATCGTGTTCAGCAAGTGACCAGCCGATGCGTTGGTGATCCCGCCAGCGGGCGCAGACTCCTGCTCGGACCCACCCGAATGGGCCTTGGGCCACGACGCCCGGTCCGCCGCGCTCCTGAAAGCAGCCGACGCCGTCGAACCCTCCGCCCAGGAACTCGCCCGTATGCTGAGGACGCTCACCGCATCACCAGGAGCCCTTCGAACACGGCATTTCATGGCGATTGGGGAGATCAACCCGGTCTGGTACTGCAGCTGTATGGTTGTGCTGACGAGCAGTATCGGCACGTCCAACATGAGGGAAGCCACGAGGTGCCAGGGTGAACGAATATGAGGCTTCGCTGGTCATCAAGTCCGGAGCGGAACTGTTGTCTTCGGTTTCTTCCGACCCCCGCTCGGAAGAAGGCTACGTAGCGGTCAAGGCCAATATCTCTGAAGCACTGGAGCGCATAGCCGAAGCGCTTGGCAACTTTGAAGCCAATTCGGGAGCGCCCAGCCGTTCGACC
Organism: Pseudarthrobacter sp. NPDC059871; assembly: GCF_042731175.1. Taxonomy (NCBI): domain Bacteria; kingdom Bacillati; phylum Actinomycetota; class Actinomycetes; order Micrococcales; family Micrococcaceae; genus Pseudarthrobacter; species Pseudarthrobacter sp. NPDC059871. The sequence goes on along the minus strand of NZ_JBHWJV010000011.1, from coordinate 207,207 downwards.
GGGTGGGTCCAGGACCTTCGCCGTGTAGCGGACGACTTGGTCAGTCGATAGCTTCGAAGCGCGATGACAGCGATCTACCCCGGCAGGCAACCTGCAGACCGCTTTGATAGGGCCGTGCTGGTCTTCAACCCGGGCAAGCCAGGTATGACCGCCAGGATCACCGACCTGCAACGGGAGCTTGCTGCTGGAATACCGGATCTGCGGGTGGATGTGCTGCCCACCGGCTTTGCGGGGCACGCACGGGACCTTGCACGGTCCGTAGCGGCCACTGGGTCCCCGCTCATTGTTTCAGTCAGCGGAGACGGCGGGTATAACGAGGTCGTCAACGGTGTGATGGACGTTCCAGGCAACAAAGCTGTGTGTACCGTCGTCGCGGCAGGTAACGCCAACGACCACCACCGCAGCATGCCCGACAGGCCACTCACGGAGGCTGTCCGGAACGACCCGGTCCGCCACATCGACCTGCTGCGCATTACCTTTGGGGATGATCAGCGTGAACAGGTCCACTACGCCCACTCGTACATCGGCTTCGGGCTTACGCCGCTGATGGCAATCGGCATCGAGAGCGGCGGAAAGGGCAAAATCCTCGAACTTGTGTCCGTCGCACGCACGCTCACGCACCTAAGGCCGTTCGAGCTCGTCCGGGCAGACGGGGCCACCGCACGATTGGACAGCCTGATCCTGGCCAACATTTCGCGGATGGCAAAGTATGGGACAGTCAGCGAGTCCGTCGGCCCCGATGACGGCCGATTCGAGGTCGTGACGCTACCTCACTCCGGCCGCTGGAAGATGGCCCTGATGACCCTTCGGGCCGTTACCCTGGGACTCGGGAACCAACCAAGCGTCAGCCGATACTCATTCGCTACTCGGGATGCCGTTCCCTGCCAGATCGACGGCGAGGTCAGGCATCTTCCCGCTTGCACCACCGTTCTTGTGGAAAGCTCCAAGGGCGCCCTGGCGGTCATCTAATGCATGCGTGCCTGGCCGGCGCCCGACAGGCCGGCTCCCTGGCAGCCACGTAAGGGACGCCGCATTCATAGCCCATCCTGCCGCCACACCTTCGACAATCGGGCCACACTTAGGATCCGCGCGGCGGCTCCGAGGGCGGGTTAGGCCGGTACCTGTATCGTTCGAAGTCAGGAACCTCTCGGTTCCGCTACAGGAGCAATCATGGCTGACAAATCCCCCCGCCAAACAGCATCCAAGAAGTCCGCAAAAACCATCAAGGAAAAGCGCGCCGACAAAAAGGCCGCGGCGGCACCCCCCGCATCCGGAGACAAGGCCACCGCCAAGTCGACCAGCCCCACCAGGAAGTGACCGACATGACCGGTCACCTGAGCCTCGGCGTCCTATCCAGCACCCGAAAACCCGACGAATGGCGCCTGCCAATACACCCGCTGCACCTGAGGCGGATCGACTCCGAAATCAGGCAGCACCTTATTTTCGAGGAAGGTTACGGCGAGCGATTCGGCCTGCCGGACTCCCACCTGGCACCACTCGTGGGCCGCATCGCCCCGCGGGCTCAATTGCTGGCCGAGGCCGATATCGTCCTCCTGCCCAAGCCGCAGCCCGAAGACCTCGCCGAACTCCGTGACGGGCAGGTCCTCTGGGGTTGGCCGCACTGCGTCCAAGACCGGGCAATCACCCAGCTGGCGATCGACAAGAAACTCACGCTGATCGCGTTCGAGGCGATGAACCACTGGGCCAGCGACGGCGGATTCGGGCTGCACGTCTTCCACAAAAACAACGAACTGGCGGGTTACTGCTCCGTGCTGCACTCCCTGGCACTGACCGGCTCCACCGGAGACTACGGCCCGCGACTCAGTGCCGTCGTCATCGGCTTCGGCGCAACAGCCCGAGGCGCCGTCACGGCCCTCAACGCCCACGGCATCCATGACGTCCAAGTCCTGACCAACCGCGGCGTGGCCGCCGTGGGCTCGCCCATCCATTCCGTTCGGATCGTCCAGTTCGATCACGATCCCAATGCACCCTTCCTCAGCGAGGTCATCACTGAACGAGGGCGGGTCCCGCTGGCGCCCTTCCTCGCCGCCAGTGACATCGTGGTCAACTGCACCCTGCAAAACCCCAATGCACCCTTAACGTACCTGCGGACCGAGGACCTGGACGCTTTCCGGCCCGGAAGCCTGATCGTGGATGTTTCCTGCGATGAAGGCATGGGCTTTAGCTGGGCGAAAACCACCACCTTCGCCGAGCCGATGTTCACCGTAGGTAACCACATCGACTACTACGCGGTGGACCACAGCCCCTCCTACCTCTGGAAATCCTCCAGTTGGGAGATCAGCGAAGCACTGCTGCCCTTCCTGGAAACCGTGATCACCGGCCCGACAGCGTGGACGGAAAACGAGACCATCAGCCGCGCGATCGAAATCCGCGACGGAGTGGTCCTGAACCAGGACGTGCTGCAGTTCCAGCACCGGCAACCGGAATACCCGCACATCCCACTACCCGCATAAAAGGCACCACCACTTCAAAGGCTTCCGAAAGCGGCCAGGGGCTATTCGTCTGATCTCTCAGCTGTTGGGTCGCCGCCGGGGCTGGTGGCCCGGTTAATGATCTCCCGGGCAATGGCATGTACCTTCAGGTTCTTGTCCTGGCTCATCTGGTTCAAGAGCTCGTATGCTCTGTCCGCGCTGATCCCGGTTTTTCCCATGAGGATGCCCTTGGCTTGCTCGATGTAGTCCCGATTAAGCGCCGATGCGGCCACGGCTTCGGTGGCGAGCTGGTGCCGGTCGGCGTGGATGGACTGCGTAATGTCAGCTACCGCGCCCCAAACGCCCACCGGTGTGCTGCCGTCGAGAATGTAGTCCGCTGTCAGGAGCAGCTTGTGCTGCCGATCTTTACGGTCCCGGATGGAGATGTAAATCGAGGAAGGGCCACCATGGGAGAACACATGATCCCAATATGCCTGGACCGTTTCCCGGTCCTCAGGCTCAATATGGGCCAGCGCCATCTCCATGGACGGAACGACGTCCCCGCGCTCATAGCCGTAGATCCGATAAAGCCCGTCAGACCAGTGAAACCGGTCATCGGCGAAGGAGTATTCGACCAGTCCCGTGGGGCAGTCAAGAAAAGCATGGTGCGGTAGGTTACTGGACGCACTCTCGCCCAGAGAAAGATGGAATGACAAACAAGGACCATTCGACGCGACGGGAGCCAGCCCCCCCTGCTGAGCCGGAATTCAACAGATAGATTACAACAACCGCTCGGCAATAATGACGCACAGGACGTGCGTCACGATTCGGCCCTGGGGATTGGATCAGAACTCTATGAGGGGCGTTCGGGAAAGACCAGCGCATGCCCCGGACAGGCTGCTGAAAGTTGGCCCCGTGTCAGGCACGGTAAGGCAAGCCGCCAGCGCCGGGTTGTCCTCATTCATTTCTGAGTGGTGAGCCGTGGTGCTTTAGCGGCCCCTGCGCTGACTTTCGGCAACGCCTAATTTGTACAAGAAAATGGCTGACGCTTCCGGACACGGACTGTCAATATGGGCAAGGTCCGGGTCGTCTTCATTGGCTTTACTGTCCGTCTCCGGCACAGCCACTGACGGCACCGGCTCCTGCTTCGATGCCTGGACTGATCGCCACACCACCGCCGTGGCCGCCGCAGCCATCAGGAAACCCCCGGCCCACCACCATCGCCTGGCCGCCCGATGGGTCACCTCGACCGACGCCGGAGCCGCGACGTCACCAGCTTTTTGTCCGACACGCTTCAGCTGTTCCTGAACCCGGGGAGTCAGCGTCTCCACGCCGCCGGCAAGCTCGTCCGCCATGCGCCGCAACACCGTCAGGCGTTCTTCCGTGCGCATGGGTGCCTCCTATTTGCAGTGGATGCCCACAGCATAGGGCGGGCACCAATCGCATGGACAGACCCGACTCACATCAGTTTCGGGGCGATCCGGTATGACCTCGCACCGCCCCCTGTGGACTGCCTGTCAGGCCGCCGAATGCGCCCGATCGGGTTGTTGGTTGGCGTCATCGTTGCTTGTGAGCACACCGCGCTTTCCAACTAACCCCGGGGCGGCGGGGACCTCACCGCCCGGTCCGGCATCAGGCGATAGGTGAATGCCTTTACTAAGCTGGAGTGTTGCGGCGCATGTGGGTGGGTTACGCCCTAGTGACGCGCGTTGACGAACCGAGTCCGGCGACTGGAAGAGCGTCTTTTCGCTCCCTAGTGTCAATGCATACAGGCCATCGCCCAGTTCCGGTGGCCGAATGACGGGGAGAGGCGAATAACGTGAGCAGTCCGAGGATCCACATTCTGCATGACAATGACGCGTGGCTGCCGCCGTTGCAGGCAGCGCTGGATGCCGCGGGGCTCCCGCACGCGTCGTGGTCCCTATCCGGCGGCTCCATGGACCTGAAGTCCCAGCCGCCGCATGGGGTCTTCTGGTCCAGGCTCAGTGCTTCGTCGCACACCCGCGGCCATGCCTATGCCAAGGAGTACGCCCGGGCCCTCTTCCGCTGGCTTGAAGCGTCCGGCCGCCGGGTGGTGAACGGCAGCAAGGTGGTCGAATTTGAGGTCAGCAAGGCCGCCCAGTACGCAGCCCTGGCCGCCGCCGGTTTCGATGTCCCCCGCACGATCGTTGTGGCCGGCAGGGAGGACCTGAAGCGCCGCGCATTGGAGTTCCCGACGCCGTTCATCACCAAGCACAACCAAGGCGGCAAAGGCCTGGGCGTACGCCGGTTCGACTCGCATACGGAGTTCGATGCCTATGTCGACGGCCCCGATTTCGAGGAGCCAGCTGATGGCATCACCCTCCTGCAGGAGTACGTTCAGACCGCCGATCCGTTCATAACGCGCGCCGAGTTCGTGGGAGGTGACTTCGTCTATGCGGTCCGGGTGGATACTGCCGGGGGATCATTCGAGCTCTGCCCAGCGGAGGCCTGTGCGGTACCGCAGCAGGGTCTCGCCCCCGCGGCCTGTGAGGTACCCGGCACCGGGGGCACGAACGATGCGGCCCCGTCCCTGTTCAGCAAGCGTGAGGACATCACGGCGACCCACCCGCTGATTGTCCGTTTGCGTGGCTTCCTGGCGGACCAGGGCATCGAGGTGGCAGGGGTGGAATTTTTTGAAACCCCCGACGGGCGCCTGATTCCCTACGACATCAACACCAACACGAACTACAACCCTGACGTCGAAGCCGCCACAGGTCATGCAGCCGCGGCCACCGTCGCCCGGTTCCTGGGCCGGGAACTGGCATCCCGCTACACGGCCGCTACCGTATGAGTGTTCCGGTGGATGCCCGCGCCGCCCAGGCCGTCGATCAATCGGACAGCCACCCTCTCGTCGCACGGGTCGCCGATCTCGCCCGGACAACTCTAAAGTCCAGGATGCTCCTTACGGACTCCGAAGGCGTCCCTGCCGGAATCATCAGGCTGCTGCGGGATGCCGGGGCCCTGAACCACCTGGCCTCGGCACGGTATGGCGGTGCGGCCCTTGGCAAGGCCGAAGACCGGCGCCTGCATGAGCTCCTCGCCGGGGCCTGCCTGAACACGTGGCTCGTCTGGGCCCAGCACGCCTCCATCGCCGCCAGGGTGGAGGCCACTTTGGTGGGCCGGGCGCCGGGACACGATCTCATCGACGGGCTGTTGCGTGGACGGGTCTTTGCCGGCGCCGGCCTCAGCGATGTGCGCCGCTATCCGGAACGCTTCATCGCCGCCGAACGCACCGCTGGTGGCTGGCGCTTCCACGGCACGGTGTCGTGGGTCAGCGGCTGGGGCCTGAACGAGGTCCTGCTCATCGCCGGTGTCGATCCCCGGCAGGAACAGGTGGTCCTGGCATTGGTCCCCATCAGTGACCGCTTCAAGCCCACTCCCCTGCATCTTGCAGCCCTGGCCGGAAGCAGGACCTCCCGGGTGGACCTGGAAGGTGCTTTCGTCGAAGATGCCCTGGTCCTCAGTGTGGATCCCTTGCCGGTCTGGCGAGCCAAGGATGACCAAACAGCCGTCGACGCCAAGCCGCACCTCTTTGGTCTTGCCTCGGCAGTCCTGGAAGAACTGCGGAACGATCCCCAGCCGCTGGCCCGTGATGCCGCCGAAGCCTGGGCGCCCAAAGTGGCCGCGCTCCGTTCCAGGGCCTATGCCCTGGCCGACGCGCCGGATGCCACGGACCACTACGAAGAAAGGCTTCACATCCGCGTCCAGGCCGGTGAGGCCTTGGACGCTATCTCCCGGGCCCTGTTCGTGGCGCGCGCCGGCCGTTCACTGCAGGTTAACGATTCCGCCCAGTATTACCTGCGCAGCGCCCATTTCCTTTTGGTGCAGGCCCAGACTGACGCCGTTCGGGCCGCCCAGCTCGCGGCCTTGGCCTGACAGTCACGAACGACGGCGGGCCGCACCACTGGAGGCGGCCGCACCAAGGCGGGCATACTTAGCCAACCAAATGACGTGCCTCCTCCGCACCAATCCCGGCCCGCAGCGTTGAGGCCGAGTACTCACGCTTGTGGATGCCTTTTCGCTGCAACAGCGGCACCACCTCGTCTGCAAAAGTCACCAGCCCGTCGGGAAACTGGTCAATCATCAAGTTGAAGCCGTCAGCGGCGTAGGAGCGGAACCAGAGTTCCATGTCGTCCGCGATCTGCTCCGGCGTACCGATGATGATCCGGGAGCCGTAGCCGCCGAAGTCACGGAGAATTTCGCGGATGGTGTGGTGCCGGCGCTCTTGGATCCAGTCAAGGAACGTCAGCCGGTACCCGGTGGAAGTCGGGTGGGCGTCGGGGTTCCAGGGCTTGTCGAGGATTTCCGCGGGAATGGGTTCATCAATGGCCAGTGCGGTTGCATCGTGGGCGATTACGTTGCTTAGCGACCGCAGGGCGTAGGTATCCGGCACCTTGGCCTCGAAGGTGTCGAACCGGGCCCGAGCTTCCGCCACCGTGCTGCCGATCACGAGCGACAGGCCGGGCGTGATCCGCGGGACGCTCCCGTGCCGTCCTGCAGCAACGGCGCGGCGTTTCAGGTCAGCGTAATTCTCGACGGCCCGGGGCAGGGTGAGTTCGACGGCGAACACGCCTTCCGCGTGCCGTGCCGCCAGGTCGCGGCCCTGTTCGCTGCCGCCGGCCTGGAAGATCACCGGACTGCCCTGCGCTGAAGGTTCGACGGCGGTTGTCCCCTCGAGCTGGAAGAACTCGCCGGTGTGCGCGTACTTGCCGTCGCCTGCTGCCGCGGCCCACACGGCTTTGACGGCGTCCACGAAGTCCCCGGCCCGGCGGTAGCGTTCCTGCCGGCCAGGCGCTTCCGGCAACCCGAAATTGGCTGACACCGCCTTGGTGTACGTGGTGACCACGTTCCAGCCAAGCCGTCCTCCGGAGATCGCGTCAGCACTGAGCAGGCGTTCCGCCAACTCCACCGGGTCGTTGTAGGTGGTGGATGCCGATGCGATCACGCCCACATGTTCGGTGGCACTGGTGATCAGTGACGCCAGGGTGATGGGCTCAAGCGGGTTGCCCGGGCGCGGATTGGGGTTGTGCAGCGCCGGCTGGTCGGCGAAAAACACCGCATCCAGCAGCCCGCGTTCCGCCGCGCGGGCCGACGCGATCCAGTGCTCCGGCTCCACGAGCGCGGTGGGACTCCCGCCGCTGAACTGCCAGGCAGCCGGGCGCTGGCCGAAGCCCTGCAGGTTGACATTAAGGGTGAGCAGGTCGATGCGGTCAGGCACTGGGGACTCCAAAGGCGAAGGGTTTGCTGGACAGGTCGTAGCTGCGCACGGGCAAGCCAAGCACCGCCCTTAGGGTGGGTGCAGCGCCGCGCGCCGCCGTCGTACTGTCCGCCGCTGCCTCGGCAAGCTCCGCAGAAGTACGGACCGGAACGAGCTCGCCTACCGCGGCGCCGTTGTGGTTGAGGCCCACGGCCACCAGCCCGGGCCGGCCGTCCTCCGGGGATGCAGTCCACCGCTCGAGAAGGGCGGGACGGTCAAGGACCACGAGGTCCACCAGGCCGTGCGCCGCGTCGAGTTCCGCGGCGGTGGTGATGTGCCAGACGGTCACCGGTTCGCCCTGGATACTGGCAGGTGAGTTCAGAGCACCGTAAACACGAAAGTCCACGCCTTCGTGGTCGATGGCCCTAATGCCGTCCACCTGCGCGTAGACCCCAGTGTCCCGGTCTGCCACGAGGGACTCCAGTGGCCAGCTGTTCCACAAAGCCCGGATGACCCGGATTCGTTCCGCCGTGTGCTCCGCTGATGCCCCGTCCCCACGGAAGACCACGCCGCTGCGGCCGCGGCTGAGGTGGTCCAGGGACAGGAACCGGCGGGCAGCGTTGTAGGGGTGGTCGCCGCGTCCGTCCGAGGTCGCCAGGACTGGCCACCCGGGCAGCCTGACGGTGAGGGAGGTGGCGAGGGCAGCGGGATCGTACCGCGCGGGGCGGCCCTCCGCGCCAAGGACCAGGGCGGCGCCCGTGGTGCCGGTGAGGCGGCTCAGGGGACGGACGACGTCGGGGTCCCCGGCTGCGAGCCGGGCGGGAAAGTCGCCGTGGAGGGCGAGGAACTGAATGGGGACGGTCATGCCGCGGCACTCCTGACATGGGTGCCCGGGATCGCCTCAAGCAACGTGCGGGTGTAGTCGTGGTGGGGGTTGTTAAGCACCCGGCTGGCTGGCCCGCTTTCCACGACACGGCCGTCCTTCATGACGGTGACGTCGTCTGCGATGAGCCTGACCACGCCAAGGTCGTGTGTGACGAAGACGTAGCTCAGCCCGAGGCGGGCCTGGAGGTCCACCAAGAGCTGGAGGATCTGCGCCTGCACGGAAACGTCCAGGGCGCTGACGGCTTCGTCCAGAACCAGGACCCTCGGGTTCAGGGCGACAGCCCGGGCGATTGCCACCCGCTGCCGCTGCCCGCCGGACAGCTGCCCGGGCAGTCGGTGGAGGTAGCTTTCGTCAAGCGACACGGCCTGGAGCAGTTCGGTGACCCGGGCCGCCAGCTCTTCCCGGCTGTCGGTGACTTTGAAGGCGCGCAGCGGTTCGGCGATGATGCGTTCCACGGTGTACCGCGGATCGAGCGACGTGTAGGGGTTCTGGAAAACGAACTGCAGGTCGCGCCGGAGCTCGCGGAGTGTGCAGTGGTTCGCTCCGGTAACCTCCTGGTCGCCGAGGAGGACGCTGCCGGCGTCGGACGCCGTAAACCCCGCCAGAATGCCCGCAAGGGTGGACTTCCCGGCCCCGGATTCGCCCACGATAGCGTGCGTGGTGCCGGTCCGTACCGTGAGGTCAGCATCCGCCAGTGCAAGGAACTGTGTGCTGGTCCGGCCCCTGCCGACGGTGTAGGTCTTTGCCAGCGAAGTCGCCCGGAGCACCTCGCCGGAGGAGGCTGCGGCGGCAGCCTGGGCGCCGGCCGAGGGCTGGAGCCGTCCGGAGTGCCGGGCCGGTGCTGCGTCGAGCAGCCGGCGGGTGTAGTCGTTTCCGGGAGCCGCGAGCAGCTGGTGGACGGGCCCCTCCTCGACGATCCGGCCACCCTGCATCACCAGGATGCGGTCCGACCGGTCCAGTGCGACGCCCAGGTCGTGGGTGACAAGCAGGATTCCGATGCCAAGCTGCCGGCGGAGGCTCTCGAGGTGGTCCAGGATCACCCGTTGCACCGTCACGTCGAGGGCGCTGGTGGGTTCGTCCGCCACTATGATTTTGGGTTTCCCGGCCAGCGCCATGGCGATCAGTGCCCGTTGCTTCATGCCACCGCTGAGCTCGTGCGGATATTGGTTGAAGACGCGTTCGGCGTTCTTGAGCCCCGCAGTGCGGAGGCTTTCCAGGGCGGCGGTGCGGTGCCGGTCCGGGGCGGTGGGTTCGGGTTCGTTGAACCGGACCGCTTCCACCACCTGCTGCCCGATCCTCTTGACCGGGTTGAGGGACGTGTTGGGGTCTTGCGGGATGAACCCCACGTAGTTTCCGCGTACGCGGGCCAGTCTTTGGTCCGGCCAGCCCGTGACGTCGACGCCCGAATAGGCGATGGAGCCGGAGCGGACCCTGGCGGATGGCGGCAGCAGTCCCAGTGCTCCCTGGATCAGGGTGGTTTTTCCGGAGCCGGACTCGCCCACCAGGGTGACCACCTCCCCCGGCTTGACCTCCACGCTGACGCGCTCGACGGCGGGAGTCCAGGTCCGCCGTCGTCCGCGGTATTCGATGGAAAGGTCGGTGATCCGCAGGAGCGGCTCGGCTTCGGCCTGTTCAGGGGCGATCTCTTCGGTGATAGTGGCGCTCATCGGCGCTGGTCCTTCCTGAGCGAGGTGCTGATGCGGTGGGTGGCGATGACGACGAGGGCCAGGGCGATGCCCGGGAGGATGGAAATCCATGGGTGTACGGCGAGGTAGTCGCGGCCTTCGGCCACCAGCAGCCCCCACTCGGGTTCGGGCGGCGGCGCGCCATAGCCGAGGAAGCCGAGGGATGCTACGGCCAGGATGGAGGTTCCGACTTCCAGCGCGGCCAGGGCAAGGACCGAGTTCAGTGCGTTGGGCACCACGTGCCGGAGCACCACGGCGAACCGGCCGACGCCGAGCCCGTAGGCTGCGCGGACGTAGTCCCGGGTGACAACGCTGATCACTTCCGAGCGCATGACCCTGGCGAACGAGGCAATGGACGAGATGCCCACGGCGATGGCGATGTTGTGGGTGGAGTAGCCAAGGATGGAGACGATCACCATGGCCAGCAGCAGGCTGGGAATGGACAGGAAGACGTCGATCACGCGCATGAAGGCTGTGTCCGTCCACCTGCCGAAGTAGCCCGCTGCCAGTCCCACCAGGGTGCCGACGCCGAAGGCGATGAGCACAGCCACCAGGGTGGCGGTCAGGGTGGTTCCCGCCCCATAAATGGAGCGGGCGAGCAGGTCCCGTCCCAGCCTGTCGGTCCCGAAGGGGTGCTCCGCGCTGGGCGGGGCAAAGCTGAGGGCCGGGTCGCCCTCGTAGGGGCTGTTTGAGGTGAACAGTCCCGGTGCGACGGCCCAGCCCAGGGCGATGAGCACCACGATCCAGGCGAGGACCAGTACGGGCTGGCGGGTGATATCTGCCAGCCGGGTGCCTGCGGTGCGAATCAGCCCGCCCGGGCCCGGGGCTGCGGTGAGGTGATTTGGTGCGGTGCTGGCGGGCCCGGGGGTGGCGGGGTGTTTTCGGTCGAGTTCGATGGTCATGGTTGCCTCACGCTGTCCGGACGGGCTGGGCGGTGAGGGTGGCCCTCAGCCGCGGGTCGAGCAGGGGGTAGATCAGGTCCACCACCAGGTTGATGAGTGCGAAGCTGGCGGCGACGAACACGATGATTCCCTGCACCAGCGGCACATCCAGGGTGTTGATGGCGGACTGGGTGAGCCTGCCCACCCCGGAACGGGCGAAGACAGTCTCGGTGATCACGGCGCCGGCGATGAGGTTGCCGAAGGTGATTCCCGCGATGGTCAGCGCGGGAAGGCTGGCATTGCGGAAAACGTCTCCGATGATGATGCCGCCGCGGGTGGCGCCCTTGGCGAAGCTGGTGGTGACGTACCCGGACTGGAATTCCTCCGCGAAGCTGCGGATCAGGAGCTGGGCGATGGGTCCAGAGACCGGGACGGCCAGGGTGATCACGGGGAGCACCAGGCTTTGCCAGCCTTGATCGCCAAAGGCGGGAAACCAGGCGAGCGTGAAGGAGAACAGCTGCAGCAGCAGGATGGCGAACATGAACACCGGGATGGAGACCGACGCCGACGGCAGTGACTCGAGCAGGTTGCGGAGCCAGGGGCGGCGGGTCCCGGTGGCCAGCAGCGCGATGGCAAATCCGATAGCCACGGCCAGGACCAGCGAACCGGCGGCCAGGACCAGGGTGTTGGGCAGGACTTCCAGCAGGGACTCGGACACCAGCCGTCCGGAGCCCACCGAGTTCCCGAAGTTCCCGGTGGCGGCCGCAGCGAGCCTTTCCACGTACTGGAGGAACACCGGCTGGTTGAAGCCGTATTGGGCGGCAACCTGGTCCCGGACTTCCTGCGGGATGGTGTTCAGTTCCGCCGGGTCGAACAGCAGGTCCACCGGGTTGGCGGGAAAGACGAACAGCAGGATAAACGTGATGGTGAACGCGGCCCAAACCACGAACAGTGCACGGCCGAACTTGGCCAGGACGTATCCGAGCATGGGATTATCCCTTCTCTTTTTCAGTGGTGGGGTGGGCGGCCGCCCGGCGGCGGTCGGCACCGGGGACCAACGGGGCAAGGCCGAGGTTTTCGCGGAGCGTGGTACCGGTGTAGTCCTGCTGGAACAGGCCCCGGCGTTGCAGCAGCGGCACTACGTCCTTGGCGAACCGCTCGAAGTCGACGGCGGTGTCCGCGGGCATGATGGTGAACCCGTCCGCGGCTCCGGCCCGGAACCATCGTTCAAGGTCGTCGGCGATTTGTTCCGGGGTGCCGGCCAGAAGCCGGTGCCCGGCGCCGCCCGCGGAGCGTGTGATGAGGTCGCGGACGGTGCGCGGTGCGGCGGCAATCAGCGCGCGGGTACTTCTGTAGAAACCGGCCGACGCCGGCGGGTGGGGTGCGGCGTCCAGCGCACCCAGGGTGATCACCGAGTCCGGGTCCAGGGCGTCCGCGCCCAGGCCCAGCTGGACTGCCACTCCGGTTGCCGCAGCGTGCAGGTCCGTGGTGCCCACCAGCTCGTCGACGCGCTGGCGAACGTCGTCGTCGCTCTCCCGGACCAGCACAATCACGCCGAGCGAGGTGAGGATCTGGCCGGGGTTACGGCCGGCCTCGGCCGCGCGCCGTTTGGTGTCGGCCCGGAAAGCGACCGCCTCCTCCAGGTCCTGCCCGGCAGTAAACACCAGGTCTGCCCAGCTGGCGGCCAGCGCAAGCCCGCCCGGCGAACCGCCTGCCTGGACCAGGACCGGGCGGCGCTGCGGTGACGGCGGCACCGACAGGGCGCCGCTGACAGTGAAGAATTCCCCCCGGTGCTCCAGCCGGCCGATCCGTGCCGGATCGGCGAAGCGGCCACTGGCTGGGTCGCCGACAACGGCGCCATCGTCCCAGCCGTCCCACAGGGACAGCACCACGCGGGCAAATTCGTCGGCCTTACGGTAGCGGTCTGCCTTCTCCGGGGTGGCCGTGTAGCCGAAGGCGGCCGCGGCATGCTGGGCGAAGGTGGTGACAAGGTTGAAGGCCGAACGTCCGCCGGTCACGTGGTCGAGGGCCAGGTGGCGCCGGGCGAGGTTGTACGGGCTGTTGTATGTGCTGCTGCCCGTGGCGATGGCGCCCAGGTGCTTGGTTCCGGCGAGCAGGTCCGCGAACAGGATGGTTGGTTCAAGGCCCGCTTCCGGGTGACCGGAGATGGAGCTGCCCAGGCCGGGTGAATCGCCCAGGAAGACCGCATGGATCTTGGCCTCTTCGGCGATGCGTGCCAGTTCCCGGTACCGGCTCACGTCCACCCAGGCCAGCGGGTCACGGCCGGGCAGGCGCCAGGCGCCGCGGAAGTGGCCCGGTGTCATCAGGGACAGGTTGAGGTGGAAGGTACTCATCGGGCACCTGCCGCCGCAGGTTCCGCGAGCAGGTCCCGGTCTCCGCCTGCCGGGCGCCAGCCGAGCCGTGGTGCCACGTCGGTTGCCGTGGCCTCGAGGAGGCGGCGGTGCTCGTCGATCGCCGGCACCGCCGGAGGGAAGCTGACCAGCAGTTCCGTGGCAGCGGCAACGCCTGGGTCGGCAGCGAGGCCGGCGGCGATGTCGTGGGCGGTCCCGAACCGGGTGTGGTCTTTGACCAGGTATTCCTCCGGGGTCACGTCGCTGACGCCGGCCCGGCCGAGCGCCCCGAACCAGGTTTGCCACCGGCGGGCACCGTCCACCAGCTTGGACAATGCCTGTTCACGGCTCCGGTGGGGGTAGACGGCCCGGGACACCAGCACCCGCGGCTCAACCCCTGCCGGCAGTGCGGACCGGTAGGCATCCACCAGTACGGCCTGCGCCTGCGGGCTTTGTTGGCGGTTCCAGTCGGTGGCGCGGGACAGCTGCAGCCCGTCCGCCGCGGCACCAGCCGCCCGGGCCTGCGCGAGGGCGTGCCCGGGTGCGCTGGAGGTGGCCTGCCAGATCCTGCTCCGGACACCGGCCCCGGGTGGGTGCAGGACTTCCCCCAGGCTGTTGAGCTCCCGGCCTTCAAGGACGCCGTGGAGCCGGGCCACGCTGTCTTCCCAGCTCTGGTGCCGGTTCTCCAGGTCCCGACCGAATGCTTCCCAAGCGCCGGGAAACGGGCCGGCCCCGATGCCAAGTTCCAGCCGTCCGCCGGAGAGGACGTCCAGGGTGGCGGCATCCTCGGCGACCTTGAGCGGATCCTCCAAGGGAAGCACCAGAACGCCGGTGCCAAGCCGGATGCGGCTGGTGTGCTGGGCGATGGCGGCCAGCAGGAGCAACGGGGACGACACGTGCTCATTGCCCTGCCGGAAATGGCGCTGGATGACCCAGCCGGAGTCGTATCCCAGCTCCTCCGCCCACACAAACAGTTCAATGGCCTGCCGGTAGGATTCGGCGGGGCTGAGGTCGCTGTCCAGATGAAGGAGGAACCCCAGTTTCTTCCCAGCCAGGACCGCCGGACTGCTTCCGGTCCCTACGCCGTCGCCCCGGGTGCTCATTTGGTGCGCAGTCCGGTGCCGTGCACGCCATGGGCGTCGATGAGGTCCAGTTCCTCGTCAGTCAGCGGTGCGAAGCCCGGAGCCTGGAGGTTGTGGTGCAGCTGTTCCACGGAGCTGGCGCCAATGAGGGCGGTGGTGACCTCGGGCCGGCGCAGCACCCACTGCAGCGCCAGTTGTGCCAGCGACTGGCCACGCTCGCGGGCCAGGTGGTTCAGGGCGCCCACGCGGGATCGGTATTCGTCGGTGATGTCGTCCACGGACAGGAAGTCGCTGTTGGCGGCGCGCGCACCTTCAGGCACGCCGCCGTCGAGGTATTTGTCCGTCAGCAGGCCCTGCGCCAGCGGGGAGTACGTGATCAGACCTACGCCGTCGGTGGCAGACTGCGCCAGGATGTCCTCGATCTCGATCCGGCGGTCGAAGATGGAGTAGCGGGGCTGGTGCAGGACAAGCGGCACGCCGGCTTCCTTGAGGAGGACCGCTGCCTGGTGGGCCCGTTCGCGAGAGTAGTTGGAAATACCCACATACAGCGCTTTGCCAGACTGGACCGCGCTGACCAGCGCACCCACGGTCTCCTCAAGCGGCACGGACAGGTCCGGGCTGTGCGAGTAGAAGACGTCCACGTAGTCCACGCCGAGGTCTTTGAGGCTGTGGTCCAGGCTCTGCAGCAGGTTCTTCCGGGAGCCGCCCCGGTGGTACGGGCTGGCGCTGAGGGGGTTGCCGGCCTTTGTGGAGATGACGATTTCCTCGCGCCATGCCCCGAGGTCCTCACGGAGGAGCCGGCCGAAGTTCTTCTCGGCGGCGCGGGCGGGCGGGCCGTAGCGGTTGGCGATGTCGAAGTGGGTGATGCCGGCGTCGAACGCTGCGAGCAGGATGTCGCGCTGGGTCTCGTAAGGCGTGCGGTCGCCGAACTTCTGCCACAGGCCGAAGGAGAATTCGGGCAGGGTGAGGCCGCTGGTGCCGGCGCGGCGCCAGCTAAGGTTGCCGTGGCGGGTTTCGGAGGGCTGGTAAGTCAAGGGAGGTGCCTTTCTGGGGTGTGGGGAATTACGACGGCGGCTGTCACCTGTTGCGGCGGAGGGCGGCCGGGGTCAGTTCGCCGGGGATGCGGCCGTTGTCCCGTTCCAGGAACGTGGTTCCGGGGGCCACGGCCTGGTCGATCTGGTCCAGGACGGCGTCGCTGAGGATGGTGGCCGCGGACTTCAAATAGGCGTCCAGGTGTTCCCGGGTGCGGGGCCCGATGATGACCGAGGAGATGGCGGGATGGTTCAGCGCAAAAGCGAGGGCGAGGTCCGGGACACTGATCCCGGCGGTGTCCGCGATCTGCCCCAGCTGCTCGGCGGCGGCGAACTTCAGGGCGTTCTCGCGGGCTTCGACGTCGAACCTTCCCTCCCAGACGCGGGCGGCACGGACGGATCCGGGCTGCGGCTGGCCCGCACGGTAGGCGCCGTTGAGCCAGCCGGCGGCGAGCGGTCCGTAACTCAGCACGCCCAGGCCGTATTTGCGGGCCACGGGCAGCGTGGTCCGTTCCACCAGCCGGATCAGGGCCGAGTACGGGATCTGTTCGGTGAGCGGCGCGGTGAGGTTGTGCCGCTGGGCCAACAGCTGGGCCTCCACCACCTGGTCCGCGCTGAAGGTGCTGGTGCCGTAGTAGCGGATCTTGCCCTGCCGGACCAGGTCGTCCAGCGCGGTGAGGGTTTCCAGGAGGTCCGTGTGCGGGTCGGGCCGGTGCGCCTGGTAAACGTCGATGTAATCGGTCCCGAGCCGGCGCAGGCTGCCTTCGATGGCTTCGAAGATCCAGCGGCGCGAGTTGCCGGCATGCAGCGGGTTGTCCCCGATCTGGCCGTGGAACTTGGTGGCCAGCACTACTTCGCTGCGCCGGCCGGCGATGGCCTCGCCCACGATTTCCTCGCTGCGGCCCTGGTTGTAGGCGTCGGCGGTGTCGATGGTGTTGATGCCGGCGTCCAGCGCGGTGCGGATGATCTCCAGTGATTCCGGCCGCTCGGTGGGGCCGCCGAAATTCATGGTGCCCAACGTGAGCCGGCTGACCCGGACTCCGCTGCGGCCCAGGTAGCCATAGTCGGCCGGGCGCTGGTCAGGTGTTGCAGTCATTAGTTTCTCCTCAGAAGTACTTGCGATGTTCGGACAGCGGCGGTGGCAACAGGCCGGTTGGAAACACGCCGGTTCAGAACAGTCCGTTAGCGGGCGGATGCTCGTCCGCCACCAGCCAGCCGCCCACCGCCGCCGCCTTCCAGGCGCGCGGGTTGTGGTTCGCCACGGTGCGGGCGTTGCGCCAGTGCCTGTCCAGGTTGTGTTCGCGCCGGGTCAGGGTGCCGCCGCCGACGTCGAAAAGCAGTTCCCCGGCCGTGAGTGCCTGTTCCCCGGCGCCCACGTAAGCCTCGGCAACCGCGATGGTGGCCCGGAGGGCGGCCGTCTCCGAAGGCCCGGCCCAGTAGGCGTCGAGCAGCTCGGCCGCGGCCACTACCTGCGCACGGGCGGTGAAGGCTGCGGTGGCGATGCGACCCACCGCGAGGCGGACGTAGGGATCGTCGGCGCTTTGGTCGGCCGTGGAGTGCTTGATGGGGCGGGCCACGCCGCGGACCACGCGGACTGCGTCGTGCTGGGCGGCTTCGGCGATCCCGGCGAGGGTGGCGGCGAGGAAGAGGTGGGCCAGCGACCCGTGGGGGTGTTTGGCCTGCGCCGTGAACGCCTCAACCTCAGTGGGGTCCACCAGCACGTTGTCCAGCCGGGTGGTGCCGCTTGCCGTCAGGCGCTGCCCGACGGCATCGAAATCGTCTACCAGGTCCACCCCTTCCCGGTTAGTGGGCACAGTGAAAACCACCACGCCGCCATCGTCGTCCACAGCGTTTCCGGAGAACCACCCGGCGTGCAGCCCCCCGGTGCTGTAAAACTTTTCGCCGGTGACCCTAAGGGCGGAGCCGTCCCGGGTAAGCCGGGTGGATACCGAGCCGGGCTTTCCGCCCGCTTCATTCCGGGTGCCGGCGAACAGGTCACCAGCCAGGACCCGGGCAAGCGTACGGTCCCGCTTCCCGCCGGTCAGTGTGCCGGTGGCCAGTCCGTCGGCTATCAGGAAGCCGGGCCGCAGCGCCTGGGCAACGTTGGAGTCCGCGGCGGCGATGTCCACCACGAGTTCGGTGAGTTCGCGGACGGTCGCGCCGGCCCCGCCGTCCTCCCCCGGAACGCGGTACCCCAGGATGCCGGCCTCGGCGAGGGCGCGTATCTCCTCGAACGGGTGGGTACGGTCGGCATCCCGCTGCGCCGAGGTGTCCCGCAGCCGTTCCAGGACCGGCACAATGGCAGCCCGGACCGAGGCGGTGGTCACCGCTGGTGCCGCGGGCACCGGCCGCCGGTCCGCCGTCGTCCGCTCCGCCACGCTCACAGCCCGTCCGCCTGGGTGGGGGCGGCGGCCTCGCCGCGGCCGCGCAGGGGCGGCGGATTCTCGCCGCGCAGTACCCGGAAGGCCCGGTCCAGGTCGGCGATCAGGTCCTCTGCTTCCTCGATGCCTACGGACAGGCGGATCAGGCCCGGGTGGATGCCGGCCTGGTCCCGTTCGGCCTGGCTGAGCTTTGAGTGGGTGGTGGTGGGCGGGTGCAGGATCAGGGACCGGACGTCACCCACATGCGTCATCCGGGTGAACACCTCCACCGCGTTGTAGAAGCTCCGGGCGGCGTCGATTCCGCCGGCGAGGGTGAAGGCAAAGACCGAGCCCTGGCCGCGGGGCAGGTACTTCTGTGCCAGCGGGTAGTACGGGTTGGACTGCAGCCCCGGGTAGTCCACGCTGGCCACTTCCGGCTGCTGCTCCAGCCAGGTGGCCAAGGCCAGTGCGTTCCGCGAGTGGCGGTCCACCCGGAGTGAGAGGGTCTCGATGCCCTGCTGGAGCAGGAACGCGTTGAACGGCGAGAGGCTTGGCCCCAGCCGGCCTGCTACCACGGCGCGGGTGAACGCAAAGTTGGCCTTGGCCCCGAACTTGCCGATCCAGGTGGTCGGGTCCCCTGTCCCGGCGTGGATGGGTTCGTGCAGGTGCGGGTACCGGTCCGGATGCGCGGCCCAGTCGAAACGGCCGGCGTCCACCACAACCCCACCGATCGAGTTCCCGTGCCCGGCCAGGAATTTGCTGGTGGAGTGCAGGACGATGTCCGCGCCATAATCGATGGGCCGGAGCAGGTAGGGGGTGGTCAGGGTGCTGTCGATGGCGAATGGGACCTGGTTGGCGTGGGCGGCCCCGGCGATCAGTTCGATGTCGATCAGGTCGTTCTTCGGGTTGGGGATGGCCTCGCCGTAGAACAGCCGGGTGTTGGGCCGGACCCGCCGGTGCCAGTCGTCGGGGTCGTTGGGACGGTCCACGAATTCGACGTCGATGCCGAACCTGCGGAAGTTGCCGCGGAACAAGGCCCGGGTGCCCTCGTAGATGCTGGGTGCGCTGAGCACGTGGTCGCCGGAGCGCAGGACGCCCAGCAGCCCGGTGCTCACGGCGGCCTGCCCGCTGCCCACGAGTGTGGCGCCGGCGCCGTGGTCCAGGGCGGCGAGGACCTGCTCCACCGCGGCGTTCGTGGGGTTGTTGATCCGGGAGTACACGTAGCCGGGGTCAGCGCCGGCGAAACGGGCCTGGGCGTGGTCGAAGTCGTCGAAGACGAATCCGGCGCTCAGGTATAGCGGGGAGATGCTGGCCCCGTGCCCCGGGTCGCCCCGGTGGCCGGAGTGCACCTGCTCGGTGGTGAAGCCGAACGTGTGCTCGGTGGAGGTCAGCGTGTTATCCGGCATGTGCTTGGACTTCCCTGCTTTCGTGGTGGTCGGGCTGCACGGCGAACAATGCGTCGAGCAAGGTGGGCAATTGGCCGGCCTCGGCCCGGACCCGGAGGAGCACGTGCTTGCGTGGTCCGTTGCGCAGGGCCCTGAGGGCGTCGTCGGCCGTTCCGGCCACCACCCCGTCAGATCCACTGACGGCTCCCGCGGAGCCTGGGATCCAGGTCACTGTGCGGTAAGCGGGCGCGCCTGCGCTGTCCAGGGGGTCCAGGGTGTGGCCGGTTGAGCTGGAGGCCGCGCGGATGACGCCGTCCACGGCAGAGCCCGCCGCGGACGCGTCGGCCAGCAGAAGGGTGCGGTGGGCCGACGGCAGGGGCACGTTCAGTGCACCGGCCACTGCATACACTTCGCCGGCGAAGGCAGCCGGAACGATGCTTCGCGGGTCCGCGAACCTGCCTGCCTCCCGGTGGCCGATCAGTGCTTCCTCCGGAAAGCTGGCCCACAGGCGCCGAAGGACTTCAACATACTCGCCCAGCAGCCGAGACCGATCGAGTGCCTCCCCGGGGCTGGGCGCGGCGGCGGAGGTGACGGGGTCAAGGCCGTCGGCGCGCAGGAACACGCCCACCAGTCCGCCGGTGATCCGGTTTAGTGACTGAATCCGGCGTGCCAGATTAAACGGCGCATTCCTGGATGTGCGTGCCGTGACGATCAGCAACGGCGGTGCGCCCGCGGACCTGATGACGGTACCCGACCCCGATGCCCCCTGGCCGCGACGGTCCGCCGTGAGGATTCCGGCGAGGATACCGGGATCCAGGCCCGGCCCACCGCCATCGGGCGCTTCCGGCAGGAGCAGCGGCACAGACCGGGCCGCGGTCACCGCGGCGGTGGCCCGTACGGCGGCCACGACAGACCTGGCTGCTTCCGCATCCGGCACCTCGACATGCGGAAACTCGATAATCAGCTGTGGTGCGTTGCTCATGCTCCGCCTCCGGGACGTCCGGCGCCGGCAAGAACCCGCGCCTCGCGGCGCAGGGCCGGCTGGACGGGCAGGTCCAAGTGCTCGCGGAGGGTGCTGCCCCGGTATTCGGTGCGGAACAGGCCGCGGCGCTGCAGCTCGGGAATGACGTGGTCCACGAACTGGTCGAAGCCGCTGGGCAGGGCGTCGGGCATCACGTTGAAACCGTCAGCGGCACCGGCGCGGTACCAGCGTTCGATGTCGTCGGCGATCTGCTCCGGGGTGCCCACCACGATGCGGTGGCCGGCGCCGCCGCCCAAGGTATGCAGGAGTTGGCGGTACGTGGGTTGGTCCCGGTCGATTATGCCCAGGACCATCCGGTAGAAGGTCTGCGATCCTGCGGCGGCTTCCGGCTCTGGAAGTCCTTGGCGGCTGACCGGTGCGTCCAGGTCCAGGCCGTTCAGGTCGACGCCGAGCTGTCCACTGAGCCGGCCGATCGCATATGGAAGCGGCACCAGTTCGGACAGTTGCCTGCGCCGCTCCCTGGCTTCCGCTTCGGTGCTGCCGATAACGGTGGACAGGCCCGGCAGGATGGCGATCTCCTCCGGACGCCTACCGAAGATTGCTGCAGCGCCGTCGATGTCCCGGCGGAAGGCAAGTGCCTCGTCGAGGGTCTGCGCCGCGGTAAAGATGACTTCGGCGTGCTCGCCGGCGAGCCGGACGCCTGATTTGGAGGCGCCGGCCTGGACCACCACAGGGCGGCCCTGGGGCGACGCGGGCAAGCCAGGTAATTCGCCTGAACCTGCCCATGCTTCGACGACACTTGCAGTGACCTCGCTGGCCCGGGCATAGCGGCCAGCGTGGTCAGGTTCGCCGGCGCGGCCGAAGTTTGCTGCGGCAGCGGCGCCCGCCGTCGTCACCACGTTCCAACCGAACCGTCCCCCGCTGAGGACGTCCAGCGAGGCCAGCCGGGACGCCAACTCAGCGGCGTCGTTGTAGCTGGAGGAGAACGTGCCAATCAGCCCGATCCTGCTGGTCTCGGCGGCGATCCGGGCCAGCAGGACACTGGGTTCAAAGCTGTTCCCCGGGCGGTACTCGAGGTCCTTTTCAATCACGGGACCGTCCGCGAGGAACACAGCGTCAAGCTTGGCTGCCTCGGCCTTCTTCGCGATGCGCACGTAGTGCTCCAGCGTGTAGGCGGAGAGCGGGTGGTTTTCCGGGACCCGCCACGAGCCGCCGAATACACCGGCGTTAAGGATGTTGACGTTGATGTTGAGCTGGCCGGCGGGCCGGGGTCCGGTGCCTGTCACTTGTTCTTCCAGGTGTTCACGAAGTGGTTCCGGGACTGGGCATCGAAGATGATGCCGTCAATGTATTTGGCGTGCGCGATCACCTGCGACGGGTTGTACACCGGGTTGACCAGTGCGTACTTGTCCAGCAGGACGTCCTGGGCTTCCTTCGCCGCCTCTGCACGCTTGGCCGGGTCCAGGGTCAGTTCAAGCGCGCCCAGCTTGGACGTGATTTCGTCGTAGCCCGGGAAGTCCTTTGTCAGGTAAGAACCGTTGCCCAGCTTCGGGCTGTACTGCAGGTTCAGGACGCCAGGATCGTTGCGGGACCGGTTTGCGGCCACCACATTCCAGTCGGTTGCGGCCTTGGCTGCGTTCGCGGCGTAGTCCGGGATCGGCACCACGGTGAGCTGCAGGTCGATGCCGATCTTTTTCAGGTCCTGCTGGATGGACTCGTACGCGGGCTTGTTGACCACCAGGTTGTTGATGCCCAGCAGCTTCACGGCGAGGCGCTGGCCGTCCTTGCTCCGGATGCCGTCGGCGCCGGGGACCCAGCCTGCGTCGTCGAGGATCTTGGCGGCGGCCTGCTGGTCGAATTTCAGGACACTGTTGCTGTAATCCACGTGGCCCTGCACCGAGGACGCGAGCACCGACGTGGCAACGGAGTAGGAGTCGGTGAGGACCGTCTTCTCGATCGTCTCGCGGTTCCAGCCGAGCTGGATGGCCTTGCGGACGGCGATGTCGTTGGTGGGGAAGATCGAGGCGTTGAAGTTGAAGTAGATGGCGGTGCCGGAGACCTGCCGGGAGATGATCTCGAACCCGGCGTCCTTCAGCGGCTGCTCGTCAGTGGTGCCGACGTCCAGCGTGGCGTCAATGGTGCCGGACTTCAGGGAGCCAGTGCGGACACTGGCCTCCGGGATGGTGTTGAAGACCACCTTGTCCAGGTACGCCTCGCCGTCGTGCTTGATGGCAGGCGGAGACCAGTTGTAGCCCTCGCGCTTGACCAGGACGGTCTTGGCCTGCGGCTGCCAGGATTCATAGACGAACGGTCCGGTGCCGATCACGTTCTTCGGGTCGGTGCGTTCCTCGGCGCTCTTGGCCAGGGTGGCCAGCGAGAGGAAGCCCGGCTGTGCGTTGGCCGTGAAGGAGGAGGCCTGCAGGAAGCTGGCGATTGGCTTTTCGAAGCGCACGACGGCGGTGAACTCATCAGGGGTGAGCGTCTCGATGTAGCCAGGGAGCAGGGTGGCACCGTTCGGGGAGATGTTCAGGGCTTTGTCACCCCGGACGTACTGGTCGAAGTTCGCCTTGACCGCAGCGGCATTGAACGGTGAACCATCGCTGAACGTCACATCGTCGCGGAGATGGAAAGTGAACTCGGTCAGCTCGGCGTTGGTCTCCCAGGACTTCGCGAGCCAGGGCGTGATGTCGCCGGTCTTGGGGTCCTGCCAGGTCAGCTTGTCCGTGACGTTGTTCCCGATGATCGACTCGGCGTAGTTGGTGCCCCACTGGGTGTCCGGGCTGCGCTGGTAGTCCAGCAGGCCGAACTCAAGCGTGCCGCCCCGGACGGGCTCACCACTGGCGGCAACCGAGGTGGACTGAACGGCCGACGCCGATACTCCCCACGTGATGCCCAACGCCACCACCGCTGCCGCTCCGGCGGCCAGCCACGGCCATTTTTTGCGCGGCGGCCGGCCGCTCTCGATTGCTGTACGAAGATCCGACATGACCCATGCTCCCTGTGCCTCCAACAGCCGGGACCGGATGTCCGGCTGTGATGGATTCAGACAGTACAAACCGATTGATCGCTCATGCACTTTGCGTTGCGGCCCGCTAATTCCAGTGACTGAGCACGACGCCGCATTTCCAAATTGGTGCCTTTACGCGCAATGGTGGGCAACCCAAAGAACCGATTCGTCATCCTGCGCAATGTCCCTCGCAAACTGTCGTGGAGGAACCGCTGGTGCACCATGATCGCTGGGCGGGCCCTCCGCGCAACCAAGGCGCCACCGTTCCGACCCCGGCACCGGACGTGTCCTGGCGGGCCTTGCAGGCCCCCGCTAGACTGGGCCGGTAAGGACGGATTGGGGGATCCAGAGCGGCTCAGACCGCTGCTCCGCTGGTCGGTCGCAGCCAGTGCAGCAAAGGGTTCCGTTGACATTTTTCCAGAGCTTCCCCATTCCCCCTTCCGAGCCCCGGCCGCGGCCACCCCGGCACGAACCGCCTCCGTGGATGAGTCCACCCCCGTACGAGCTGCCCGCGGCCGTGCACTTGGGCAGGTTTCTGCACCGCAGTCCGAGCCTTGTCATGGCTGTTCGCAGTGCGGAAGTGTTCTCCACGGGCTGCTCCGTCAGCTTGTCCTGGCTCATCCGGCGCGGAGAGCAGGACGACGAGGACTGGTCTGCCCTGCACTCCATGTTCTTCCAGTTCGGCCCCGGCCCTCTCCGCGGCCAGACCCGAACGACGGGCCTGATGTTCGGCATCGAGCTCCCCGACGGGTCCAAGGCCAGCAGTGGGCTTCATAGCCCCTACGGATTCCGAGGCAACGAGAAACAACCAGAGCCTCCAACGATCGTCCTGAACAATGGTGGCGGTGGCGGTGGGGAGGATGAACTGACCGGAACGGGCAACCTGTGGATATGGCCCCTGCCTCCCGCCGGAGATCTGCGTCTCCTGGCACAGTGGCTCGACTTTGGGCTCACGGAGACCTCCGTCGTCCTGGACGGCACAGAGCTGCGGGAGGCCGCCACCAACGTGCAAAAGTATTGGCCCGAGGAAGGACCAGCATGATGCCCCTCGACAGCCTGGTCCTCACTGTGGTCATTGCGGCCGTCTTCTTCTACGTCCTCTACAGTGTCATCCGCGCCGCTGTCCGTGACGGCATCCTCCAAGCGGACGGGCGGCGGGAGCAGAAGAGCCAGGTCGGGTTCACCAGCGGAGACGAGCGATGAGCGCACGTGCCTGGCTCGGCGCCATCATCGGGACGATTGTCGCAGTCTTTACGCTTTTCAACGTTCTGGCGTTACTCGGGATGGCCCCTCATGGCACGGAAACCCTAATGCCCGTCCTTCTGCTCTGGGCGGCAATCTGGGCAATAGTTCGCTGGACCTCCGGTAGAAGGGGAGCCAACCCCACCTTGGACATAAGAGGGTGAACCAGAACAAAGAGCCGTCGTGGCCTTGGAGCGAAGCTTGGCCCTGGGCCGTCGGCATTCTTGTGGTGACGCTCTTTGTGCTCCCGTGGTCCCTCATGGAGGTTGGCCGCTGCGTCGATTACGTGCCCGGCTACGGGGAAAGCTTCTGTGAAAGTGGTCCTGTCATCGGACGGCCGGCCGCCACGATAGTAGGAGCCATGTCAGCCCTCCTCATCCTCTATTTCCTGTACAGGATGACCGGAGTCCTCGTGCGGCGGAGGAGGATGGGCCGCCGTGAAGCGGCCCTGAAGGATCTGGTGGCGTTGAGACAGCCCGCCTCCGACGTACGGAGCAGCACTGCCGGCAGCAACCGAACTGGCGTCAGGCCAGTCATCCTCACAGTCCACCACATCCAGCACGTGTTAGAACGCTACGTCGCCGGAGACCTCGACGATGCCTCCCTCGAGGAATGGGCCGAAACGGTCCATTCACTGGATGACATCAGGTTCGATGCCAATGACCGGGACCTAATTGCCCAAGCAATCTTCGAGCTGTCGACCCCAGAGCTTTTCGAGCGCCTGCCTGCGATCGTTGCCAGGTTGCGCCTGAAACTGAATTCTCGCCGGAACGGCACGACGGGATAGCCAGCAAGGGGCGAACAGCCGTGCACTTTTTTGGGTCGGCAATCCGCCCAGAAGCAGCGTGGGCGTTCAAGGGCACGTGGCAACGAAGAGAGGAAGACCGTGCGTCGACAGCTCTTCGGCAAAGCGGCTGCGGAGGTCGGGCCGGTTCCTCACCACCAGGCCAACCTTACTCAGCTGACTGACGCCCTCTCTAGGAGAAGCTTCAGTAACCTGATGCTTTCCTCTAGCCGTCGATGGCTTTCCGGTCCATGGATTTGAGTGCGGCGAGGCGGGCTTCCACTTCGGTCTGTTCGCCGAGGTCTTCGAGGGAGGCGAACTGGGCGTCCAGCGATGAGGCGGCGAGTTCCTGCTGGCCGCGGACGGTGGCTTCCTGGCGGCGGATGTTCTCCTCGTACCGGCCAATGGCCGACGTGGGGTCGCCAGTGTCAATGGCCTTGAGGGCGTCGTTGACCTGGGTCTGGGTGGCGGCGACCCGCGCCCGGTTGACGAGCTCGTTGCGCTTGGCCGTCAGCTCCCTGAGCTTGCCACGCATCTGGTCCAGGCCGCTCTTGAGTTTGTCGACGACCTCGTTCTGCGCAGCCAGGCCAGGCGCCTGGGCCTGGGCGGTGGTTTCGGCGGCCATCTGCCGCTGAAGAGCAAGCCGGGCAAGGGCATCGAACTTGTCCGCATCGCCGCTGTTGCCGGCAGCCCGGAACTCGTCGGCCTTGCGGGACGCAGCGATGGCCTTGTTGCCCCAGGAGTTGGCGTCGTTCACGGCCCGGTTGTGGTCGTCCTCAGCCATCCGGAGGTTGCCGATCGTCTGCGCGATCGCAGCCTCGGCCTCGCGGATGTTGTTCGAGTAGTCGCGGACCATCTGGTCCAGCATCTTCTGGGGATCCTCGGCGGAGTCCAGGAGGGCGTTCAGGTTGGCCTTGGCGAGCTGGGCGACGCGGGCGAAAATACTCTGCTTCACGAGGGTCTTTCTATCGGGGACAGCATTAGCATTCTATGTGTCCGGCTATAGCCGCGGCCAACGCCGGGACAGGGGTTGAGCAACCCTTCAGTGCCGATCGGTACAGCCGCCTCCCTGGCTTCGAGGTTCCCATGGGCCGTTTCCTGTCACTTCTTGGTCGAGTCCAGAACCAAGGTGTGGACCCCACAGGTGAGTTGCAGGCCGGTGATGGCATCGTTCAGTTGGCAGTGCTGATCTTTCACCCGTGGCCCTCCGGAGAATTCGGGTGCGCTGCGGATCCACTTGTAGTGGTAGGCATCGTATTCGGTGTAGATGTCGACGGCATCACCGTCGAAACCGTCCTGTGTGACAAGGACTGACTGCCCGTCGGCTGCCGTGATCTTCATGGTGTTGCTGACCCCGAACGCGCCAAGGCCGGCGAAAAGAAGCATGAGGCCGAAGTACGGCACGCAGGCGACACCAGCGACGCCCGCGGCCCAGCCTGCGACCCGCCGCGGGACCTTTCTTGGGATGCGGCCGATCAACGCCGGCAGTAGCACGGATAGCCCGACAGCCCCGCATAGGATTGCCACCACCAGAAACCAAAAAGCAATGGAGTACCCAGGGAATCCCACGTAGAGGAGCAGCTTCTCCCTGGCACCAGCCCGGTATTCTTCGTCGATGACTTGGTACGCCCAAGCGCAGGCAGCCGCTGCCATGATGAGGACGGTCCCCCACACTTCACGACGGGTCGGTCGCGTTCTCCAGCCAATCAACGGTGAAACTTCAGGCGGTCTGCCATGTCTGGGTCCCCGATCCAGTACAGGAAATTCGTAGTCGTCTTGAGTAGCCAACCTGACTATTGCGACTTGTTGCAACCCGCTTATTGACAGCCCTTCAGGATGCCGGCCATGGCGTCGTGCTCTGACTGGGTGACCCAGAGAGTGTATTTGCCCTTAACCGCTGTCTGGCGCGCAACATATTCGCACCGGAAAGCCTTGTTTGGTGGCAGCCATGTTGCAGCGTCTTTGTCGCCTTTGGCGCTGTTGGTGGGGCCGTCGGCTGCCATGAGGTTTAGGGGGTCGTTGGCGAGTTCCTTGCGCTGATCTGCACTCAATTGCTGAGCGCCCTTCTGCCAGGCGTCGCTGAGTGCAACGATGTGATCGATCTGAACGTCTGAGCTGGTGCCCTGGCCGCGGACGAAGTTGATAGAGGTGCCGGTGTACTTATCCCCCAGGGTGCCCGTCATGACGACGCAGTAGTGGGTGTCCGCCTTGAACGTTGCGCCGCTCAGGTCGCGGGCCAGGATGTCATTGCGGGTATCGCAACCGTTGTGGTCTGTATCGGCCCATGCAGGTCCGAACTCATCGCGGGTGTAGCCGGTCTTGGGTGCGCGGCCCTTGACCGGGATGCTCGCCAGCTGATCAAGAGCTTGGGCTGCTTCACGGGCGGTGCCACCGCCTGCCGGCTGAGCAGCGTAGTTGCTGGGAGGAGATCCGACGCCGTCAATGGCGCGGGCGGCAATGTCACAGCCACTAAGTGGACCAACCAGGAGCAGGGCGGCCGCAGCTGTCAGGGCCGGGGCGATGGAGCGAATGATATGAACGGCCCTTCTGTGTTGCTTCGAAAGGTTCCACGCTAACGGCGGCCATCGCCCGCAGGAGCTAAGCGTGCATGTTGTGCCCGCCACATGCTTGCGATAGGTACGGAGTGACACCAGCAAAACCACTCGGCTGCAACAACTACGTCAATCACTGAAGGGTGAAGACCCGCCTGCTCAACT
The DNA here is from genome assembly GCF_042731175.1 of Pseudarthrobacter sp. NPDC059871. Taxonomy (NCBI): domain Bacteria; kingdom Bacillati; phylum Actinomycetota; class Actinomycetes; order Micrococcales; family Micrococcaceae; genus Pseudarthrobacter; species Pseudarthrobacter sp. NPDC059871. Next base: position 179,164 of record NZ_JBHWJV010000011.1, on the reverse strand, counting down.
GCATTCAGTCGAGTAGCGCTACGCCGAACTCAGCGACGACGGCCCGCAATTCCCTGAGGTAGCGCTGCGCTTGGTCAGTAAGCGGAATCGAAGCGTGGCCGATCCAGCCGATCTCGATGCGTTCGTCAACGTCGAGCGGGATGGCGACGATCTCCGGGTCGAGCTGCCCGCTGATGATGCCCGTCGAGATTGTGTAGCCGTGGAGCCCGATCATGAGGTTGAAGATCGTCGCACGGTCGGAGACCCGGATCTCCTGCTTGCTGGACAAGGTGGAGAGAATCTCCTCGGCGAAGTAAAAGGAGTTGTTCGCCCCTTGATCGAAGGTTAGCCGCGGCATGCCGGCGAGATCGGCGAGAGTCGCACGCTCTTTTGAGGCGAGGGGGTTGTTCCGTGAAACAAAAATGTGCGGATCGGCGAGGAAAAGCGGAGTGAACGCGAGCCCGGATTCCCGGAGCAGCTTGTCGATGACCTTCCGGTTGAAATCGTTCCGGTAGAGGATGCCTATCTCGCTGCGGAGCGTCCGGACATCCTCGATGATGTCCCAGGTACGGGACTCCCGCAGCGAAAACTCGTACTCGGCCACCTCAGTGGCCTTGACCATCCGGACGAAGGCGTCCACCGCGAACGAGTAGTGCTGCGTTGACACCCCGAGCAGACGTCGCGTCGGTGGCCTGCCAAGGTAGCGCTGCTCAAGGAGGGCGAACTGCTCGACGACCTGCCTCGCATAGCCGAGGAACTCTGCCCCGTCGGCGGTGAGGGTGACCCCGCGGGCGGAGCGGACCAGGAGCGAACGGCCCACCCGGGCCTCAAGGTCCTTCATTGCTGCGGACATTGTCGGCTGCGCCACGTACAGAAGTTCGGCAGCAGCGGAGATTGACCCCTCAGCTGCAACGTCTATGAAGTAGCGAAGCTGCTGCAGGGTCAGTCCGCTCGAAAGCTGAGGCATAGGAAAAGTCTATATGAATGCATAGCAACCACGAGTTACTTGATACCCCCGGGAAAATTGCACTATAGATACATCCCCTTCTGGAAGGCCGTCTCCGGCCCATCATCAACGGATTGGCAGCACATGGCAGACGACTTCACGTTCAGCATCACCACCACCCCTTTCAACGAGGACTACTCCCCGTCGGAAGGCTCCCGGATCACGACGAATTTCGCCAACCTGGCACGGGGCGATCATCGCCAGGAGAACCTCCGGAACGCCTTGACCATGATTCGGCGCCGCTTCAACGATCTCGCAAGCTGGGACAACCCGGACCGGGACCGTTACACGCTCGAGCTTGAGATCGTTTCCGTGCAGATAGAGTTCACAGCGGAAGGTACGGATCAGCAGTTCCCCCTGTTTGAGGTTCTCGACATCCAGATCGTCGACCAGCTGAACGGGGTCCGCCACCAAGGGATCGTGGGGAACAACTTCTCCTCCTACGTCCGTGACTTCGACTTCAGCGTCGTACTGCCAGCGGCAGGAGCTGAGTCAGGCAAGCCCACCGTTCCCGAGGACTTCGGCGATCTGCACGGCAAACTCTTCCAGCAATTCCTCGATTCCCCAGCGTGCCAGGAGCGCTTCCCGCAGCCGCCAGTGGTGTGTATCAGCGTCTCCACGAGCAAGACGTACCGGCAAACGGAGAACCGTCACCCGGTCCTGGGCGTCGAGTACCAGCAGGACGACTTCTCGCTGACGGACGCGTATTTCGCAAAGATGGGGCTGCAGGTTCGTTACTTCATGCCACGCGGCAGCGTTGCGCCGCTCGCCTTCTATTTCCGCGGCGACCTGCTCAACGACTACTCCAACCTGCAGCTCATCGGCACGATCAGCACCATGGAAACGTTCCAGAAGATCTACCGCCCGGAGGTCTACAACGCGAACTCCGCCGCCGCCGTCGTCTACCAGCCAAACCTGGGAGAGCAGGATTACTCGCGCACCCAGATCGCTTACGACCGCGTCGAGCGCAGTCAGCTCGCGATCACGCAGGCGAAGTACACGGAGGAGCACTTCATCACGCCCCACAAGGACCTGTTGGACCAGTGGACCGCCAAATACCCCGCTCTCGTTTAACTGACCAACGGAGAATCGCCAATCATGAACACACTTTTGCCCACCACCGTTGTTGGAAGCCTGCCGAAACCATCGTGGCTCGCACAGCCGGAGACGCTTTGGTCCCCCTGGAAGCTTGAGGGAGATGAACTGATCGAGGGCAAGCAGGATGCGCTGCGCATTGCCATCCACGAACAGACCCGACGCGGCATCGACATCGTCAGCGACGGCGAGCAAACCCGCCAGCACTTCGTCACCACCTTCATCGAGCATCTGACCGGGGTCGACTTTGAACAGCGCAAAACCGTGCGCATCCGCGATCGCTACGACGCGAGCGTGCCCACCGTCGTCGGAGCGGTGCGCCGCGAGCAGCCGGTATTCGTCGACGACGCGAAGTTCCTCCGCGCAACCACCGACCGGCCGATCAAATGGACTCTCCCCGGTCCAATGACCATGGTGGACACGCTCTTTGATGACCACTACAAGAGCCGCGAGAAGCTGGCTTGGGAGTTCGCCACGATCCTGAACCAGGAGGCGAAAGAGCTGGAGGCGGCAGGGGTGGACATCATCCAGTTCGACGAGCCCGCGTTCAATGTCTTCCTCGATGAGGTCAAGGACTGGGGCGTGGCTGCGCTGGAGCGGGCGGCAGAGGGGCTGCGTGCGGAGACCGCCGTGCATATCTGCTACGGCTACGGGATCAAGGCGAATACTGACTGGAAGGCGACGCTCGGCTCACAGTGGCGGCAGTACGAGGAAACATTCCCGCTGCTGCAGAGCTCCAGCATCGACATCATCTCGCTGGAATCCCAGAACTCCCACGTGCCCATGGACCTCATCGAGCTCCTCCGCGGCAAAAAGGTTATGCTCGGGGCAATCGACGTCGCAAGCGAGACCATCGAGACGCCGGAGGAAGTCGCCGACACCCTCCGCAAGGCCCTGCAGTTCGTCGATGCGGACAAGCTCATCCCCAGCTCCAACTGCGGCATGGCACCGTTCCCCCGCGACGTCTCACTTGCCAAACTGAGTGCCCTCAGCGCAGGAACGAACATCATTCGCGAGGAACTCACCCGCTCCGTCCCCCAGGTGTCATAACCATGTTTCACGCCTACCCCCCAGACACTTGGGTCGAGGCTCCGAAGCAAAGCTTCCCGTCCTCCCTTTCGGCCGACGACTTCAAAGCACTGTTCCGTGGCCACCCGGGAGGCGTCGCCGTCATCACGGCTGATGCCGGCGAAGGACCCGTGGCGCTGACGGTATCGTCGGTCGTGTCAGTGAGTGCGGAACCTCCGTTGCTGATTTTCTCGGTCTCGGCACTGTCCTCTGCGTCCGAGGTGCTTTCACGCGCCGAAACCGTCGTCGTGCACCTGCTGGACGCGCACGACGTCGACTTGGCGAAGTTTGGAGCGACCCCTGGCGTCGACCGCTTTGACCAGACGCACCGCTGGTCAGCCCTTGCAACAGGCGAAGCGGTATATGACGACGTCCGCGCCTGGGTGCGCTGCGCCGTCATCAACCGCATGGAGGTGGGGACCTCCACCATCATCGCCGTTCACGCCCTGGAGTCCCGCGTGATGCGCGAGGTGCAAGCGGGCGAACCCGGCGACGCACTGGTCTACCACAACCGTTCATGGCACCGTTTGGGCGAGCACTCCAGGCATGAAGGCTGAGCGCGGCGCCAACAATTCTGGGGAGAAAGCCGTACGGCTTACGACGGCGGGAGGATGAGTCCCGCCGTCGTCCTCGTTAACATCGGGTCGTCCATCGATTTCGTTAATGGCTCGGATGCAACCCAGGTCTGCACTCATGCGACGCTTCGGTTCACCCTTGAGAAGCACCCTCCGATGGGTCTTGTCAGCACGTTCGTAGCCCCTGAAGCGACCTCCTCGCCAGCAGATCAGGCGTATCGCTGACCATGAACGGGCCCTCGGCGCATTCGACCCGGATCATGTCCTGCTCGTTCGAAGGCAGAGACACCTGGGCGAAGGGTAAGGGCCATCACGGAAGCCCTTAAGAAAGCTCCACATCCGAGACTCATCCGCCTACACAGAGGACGTCATGCCCGGGATTCCGAAGGCTACGAGCCACCACAGAACGCCGCCGCCGCGGATTGCGTCCTCGAGGCGCTGTACGCCGAGTTCCAGAAGCAGGGCATCAATGTTGACGCAGACGAGAACGAGAACGCCCCGGAGCTGATCGGCCTGGCCGACGCCGGTCCAGACACTTCTGAAGGCTGGTGTGGTGATCCCCCAGGACCTCTAGCGCCCGTACGAGCTCCGTTGGCAAGCCCAGCCAGCCTAGGTGAGTGCCCGGCACGGGCCACTCCCGCGTCAGCCTGTGCCCACTCTTTACCGCCCGTCACGCTCATGCCACGACCACCCACTCATCGGTGTAATTGGAGTACGGCGGTCCGGCCGGGCAGGTAACGGATGTCGCAATCACCGAACCCGACTCCCGTTCGAACCGGACGCAGCCGCTGACGGTGCGCTGTTTGCCCCACCACCCGCCGCTGGTCGTGATGTGGTCCCGGTAATAGTGCAGGGTGTAGAAGCCGTCGTCAGCGTCCCAGCCGTGGGCGTAGTGGCCGAACAGCGGTCCGTTCAGCTTGGAATCGACCAGCGCCCTGTCGGTCGTGTCCGTGGCTGCCGTGAATCTTGTGAACCAGTCTTTCCCCTCGGCAGCTTTCTCACGGATGGCGTTCCGGCCGATCTCCTCAATGGAGGGCGCCGCGCATGACGACACGGCAAGCACCAAGGCACCGGCAGCGGCAAGCCTCAAGATACGGATCATTCATCCCCCAAAGATTCGTTGATCCAGCCTAGCCTCCGCCGGCGATCGCTCCCGGACAGTATTCTGCTTGCACACGACCATGGGGGATTCATGACCGAAACCAGCACAGACACCCAGGCACCTCTTGAAGACGGTGGTTCCCTGAAGTTGGTCCATGTGCCGGCTTGGGAGGCGAAGCACCGGATCGTCGAGAACCCCGACGAAGTGGCACATCTGGTCTGCTGCCGGGATATGGACTGGCGCAAAGCCGTCTGCGGCCACGAAGACACCGAGGCCGAGATCGCCATGTCGGCCGACGTCTTCTGCACGATGTGCGTTGAAGTCTGCATCAGCCATGGCACAGAACCCGGGTCGGGTACCTGCCCGTTCGACGACCAGCCATGCCCGGACGACGACGAGTTGGATCGGATCATTCGCGAACGCGTATCCCGCTGAGGACCCCGACAACGTCCGGGTGGCAGCCTCGCGAAGTTGGGTCCCGTGGCGGCAGTGTCGCCTTCTCCACGTACTGGGACCGGCCCGATGGCCGCTTCGGCCGGACAGCATCCCTGGGAGCCGGCGCCCCGTCGTAAGTCTCCATGTACCGGTAGAGGGTGACCTTGGACCAGCCGACGGTCTTCGCGGCGTGCTCGGCGGTTTTGCCCTGCGCCATCAGCTCCCTGGCCGTGTAGACCCGGTCTCTGGCGATGGACTCTTTCACGGCGCCAGCCCAAACCGGACACCCCGCTTCTGGGCGCTGATGACGCCGGCCCGCACCCGCTCACTGATGAGCTCCCACTCGTAATCGGCCAAGGTCGCCATCATCGCCAGCTGCATCCGGCCCTGGACGCTGGTCGGGTCCAAATTGTCCGTGATTGCGTACAGCTTGATGCCCCGGACGGTGAAATCGTTGACGGTGTTCAGCACATCGATCACGGAGCGGCCGATCCGGTCCAGCCGCCAGAAGTAGATCTCGTCCCACTTGCGCGCGTAGTCCATCAGGGCTTTCATGCCGGGCCGCTCTTTGGCTTCCCTGGCGCCGGAGAGCTCGTCGTATAGTTCGTGAGACGGTCCTGGCCGTCAGCGGACGTTACTGCCAGGCGGTGATTGGGACGACCTGAGTCGCCTCCCCTTCCTGTCCCGCGGTCTCCCAAGCGAACCGTTTAAAAGGTCGTCGAGGCCCGTCCACCGGAACAGCTCGCCGGCGGTGTCAATCGCGTAGAACTCGTAGCGCACATCGTCCACTGGATGCTGGCCCGCCAGAATTGCCCCGCCGCCGGGGACCAGGGTTGGCAGGCCGGGGCCGGCGATGATGTAGTCGGGCAGGATGGCGCGCTGGTCGGCCGGATACGTCCCACCCAGGCCAACGTCGTGGAAGCTCCCGTTCCCGTCCGCTACGCCGTGGCAGTCGTCGGCGTCGATGGTGATGGTGCCCTTGGGGAGGTTGGCCCGGGCTTCGGGCGTCCGGACGTAGCGGTCCTCGGGCAGCAGGAAGTCGAAGGAGTGGACGATGGACACGAGGGAAGGAATCGCGGTCATGGCCGCCATGTGTGAGGATGCGCCGCACCCGCTGCCCGCCGGCGGCGAAGCTGCCTTGCCAAACAGTCCGATTCTCAGAACTCGATCAGGTCGTCGATGGCGGAGTGCAGCCAGGCGTTGAAGTCGTCGAATTCTCCCCTGGCTTCCCATCCCGGTGAGGCCCAGTCGTGCACCAGGGCAATCTTGCCGGTGTCCAGGTCGAAGCAGACGCAGTCGTCGTTGTCCTGGCGTTTGGCGAACAGCACCAGGTGCCGCGTCACGTACCGCTTCCGCAAGCCGGCCCGCAGGGCGCGCAGATGATCTCCGGTCAGGATCCACCACGGTTCGAGTTCGAAGAGCTGCAGCTCGACCAGCCGGAGCAGACCGCGGGGGTAGGTGAACCCTTCCGACAGTTCCTCCGGGGTGAAAAGCAGCTTGTCCGCAGATCCGTCCATGGGTCCAGTCTGCACGAGCAGAGGCCACCCCCGCGGTTCAGCAATGCCGCTGACCACGATCGGAGATTATGGTGGTGACGTGAACGAGAACGTGGAGTATCCGGGTCTCATCTGGGTCAAGGATCCGGTTCACCTTGATGGCCAGCCGACAGGTGCACCTCCGCGACGGAGGCACCACGAGGATTGCTCGCACTTCGAACGCAACGGTGACGGTTCGCTGCTCGGTCCCGCACCGTACCGGGCGTCGGAGGATCAGATGCGGACTCTTCCTGCGTGCCTGACATGCGCCGAGATGTCGAACGGCTCTGGCTCCCCCAGTAATAGTGCTTTTGGCAGACGAGGCGCCGTCTGCGTGTCGTGCTTCATGGAGCGGCCCCTGGTTGGTGCTTGCCCTAACTGCGGAGAAGAGTGACCTGTCACGGCAGCCGATGACGGCAGCGCTTGGGTAGAGTCATGCCCGCGGGCGCGACCCGCGGTTCCGGTCAAAGGGGGATTCGGTGGGTATTGGTTCGTGGCTTCGGGGAGCAATGGGGGGCAAGACGGCCATCCCTCAGACAGCCCCGGAACAGGCATCGCAGAATCAGCCATCCAGGACGCTGAAGGTCTCCTTCGATTTCAACTCGTGCCTGGAGGTGGCCGGCACGACCACGTTCGCCGCTGACGCCGTCGCCGCCCTGGCCGACCGGGAGGGGATTGGCGAGCTGGGCTATTTCGAGGGCCAGGCCAAGCTGCAGCGGGATCCCGGAAACCCTGTTGATCGGCAAGCTATCGCCGTGTTGGTTGATGGCGAAAAGGTGGGCTGCTTGCCGTCGTACGCCGCGAAGGACTTCCCCTTGCCGATCGGGGCCAGCCACCCCGTCCCTTACCAGCTGCACGTCGCGGCCGGCAAGAAGCTGCTGGCCAAGGCGTACATCTGGATGGGTGGGGCGAGCCGGAGTGGACCTACTCGCGGCAGAATCCGCCGGCACTGACCAGCCAGGGGCGGATCAACGACTCCCACACCCAGAAGACCGAGATGGTCCGGGAGGCATTGGAAGAGGGTGGGTCCAGGGCGCAGTCGTTCCGGCGCGGCATGGTCGACGGGGTCCACTACCTGGAGCTCGTGGAGCCGATCAAGCAGCTGAAGCGCGACGGCCGGCTCAACGAGGCCCTGGTCCTTTGCTACAAGGCGATCGAGGCCGCCGAACGCGGCAGGGACGGCCGAAGCCAGCACCCTGGTACACGGAACAGGCGGCCATCGTGCACCGGAAACTCGGCAAAAAGGACGAGGAGATCGCCGTGCTGAAGAGATGGCTGAACAGCACACCCAAGTCCCGTCGGGCCGGCAGCCGCATCGCCGAGCGCCTCGCGAAGCTGGAGGCCGCCCGATGAAGAGGTGGCCAACCTCCGCCAAGGTATTTTTCTGGTTTGTGGCCTCCATGCTGGGCTTCACCGTCCTGAGGCTACTCCTTCCCGAACCGCTGCTCTTCCTCACCGCAGCGCCTGGGGCCTTGTTTCTGGGGCACGTGGTCAACTTGGCCGTCGCGCAGTCCAGGAAGCCGCCGGCAGGAAAGGCTGACGGGCAAGAGCCGCCAGCCTAGCTGCCCGGCCCTCACCGGGTCAGCGAGCGAACAACGAGCCGGCGATCCAAAAGAGACCCATCACGATGTACAGGAAGCCCAGCCCTTTGAGCGTGGGGACGTCGGCGAACGTGAAGTTCTCAAGGGCTATGCCGCGGCTCTCCTTGTAGAGCCGGTTCCAGGTTGTGACTGTCCCATTGACGTCCCGGAAGACGCACAGGCCGAACAGGCCCAGCGAGGCTCCCGCCAGGGCCATAGCGATCCTGACCGCCCAGGGTTGGCTGGTGATGGCCAGGAAAACGAAGCCCAGGGCAAGTATCGGAACGATGGACAGCCACAGGGACCGGGCCGGCTGTGGCAGCTCTGTGCTCAGCCGCTTGATCAGTCGCAGCGTCTTCATGCCATCCCCCAACGTAGCGAACTGCATTTTCTTCGCCCGACCGAAATCCGGATGTGCCCAACTTTAGTGCTCTGGGCAAGCTGCGCCACCGGCTCTAGGGTTGCAGCAAAGGCCTAACCGCTACCGGGTTGGAGGCATGGAAGTGCAGATACTGTCCAGATTGCCTAAATGGGTGCTCTTCCTGCTGATCGCGGCCGCCTACACGGTTATCATGCTGGGCCAGGCCGTGCTGACCGGCAAGGAGCTTGAGCCGGCCCGTCTTCTTGTCACTTCTGGGATGGGTCTGGTGGTGGCCGCCGGGGCCTTGTGGTTCATTCGCCGGCAGCATGCCCGTGAGGCCGAGAAGCCGGCCGGTTACCCCACCGCCAGCAGGTTCCGGGCGGCAGCCTCGTCCGGTCGTCTGCCGGAGGGCGCCACGGCGGAGCTTTGGGTGCCCGAATTGATACGGACTATTGATCAGGAACGGGTCATGGCCTGGTTGGGGCCAATCCTTTTCGGGGCGTTCGCGGCAATGGGGGTCTTCCTGACCTTTGAGAACCCCAAACTGCCGTGGCTGTGGGTTATCTGCACGCTGTTCTTTGCCGGTTTGGCCGTCGGATTTCCTGTATGGATACCGCGTCGGCGGCGACGGATGGAGGGCCTTATCGCTCGTCTCGAGGCAACCGGCGAAGAATCCCCTGATGCTCCCTGATCTGGGCTGTCATTCGGAGGCTTGAGGCCCTGCCGTGGCAGGGCCTCCGGACTCGGCCTGGCTTGAACAGGCTGCCACCCTCTCCGTTTGGGTGCGGTCATCCGGAGCCAGCGCACCTTGAGCGAGGTCGGAACCATTGACTCACATTCCCGGTGAGATATGCCAGCTGCCCTCGCACTCATCCGTCATTCGATCCAGGCGCGATGACGTATTGGTGGCGCTTCCGCTACGAATAAGCAATGCCTTGCGAACGAAACCCTAAGCATGCTTATGATGGGTTCACGGATGGGGATCCGGCGAGGGGAAGCGAAAAGGGTGCACTCAGCGAACGGGGCGCACCCTTTCCCGTGTCCGGCCCCTGCGCTATTCGAAGAGTTCGACGCGTGGTTGGCCCTGTACCCCGCCCCGTTCCATGGCCTCCTTCAGGTCAGCCCTTCCGAAGAACGCGCGGGCAGTGTCCAGGTCGGCAAAGTGGTGGATAACGAGGACATTGTCGGGGTCATCGACCATCCGGTGGACCGAGTGCTCAGTCACTCCGCCTTCCTTCTGCATGTCACCCACGGAATCGTAGAGTTTCCGCCATGCGTCGTAGTCGGCGACGCGGTGCAGGATGTGCGCAACAGTCATAATGCTGCTCCTATGAAGCGTGCCGGGTTGTTCGGTCGGCCCGCCGCGGTGGCTGCGGCCGACCCGAACAGCGCGACTCAACCTTTGCGGCGGCCCGGGGTTGGGCCGTCAATGGCTGTCCTACTCCCATCCGGGCCACCGTGTCAACGGACCCGGATCACAGCAATACGTACTCAACCGGGGTTGCGCCGAATCCCTGAGGTCCCCCGGTCTTAGACTTTGGCCATGCACCCCTTAGCGGGAATCAGCCTGGTGCTGCTCACCGGGATCGCCTGGACGGTTACCGTCCTGACGCTGCTGGTTGTGCTGGCCAAGTCCCGCCGGCCGCCGGCGACCGAATCCCGTGACGCCCCGCCATCGGATCCCGTCGCATCCCTCGTAGCCATGGAAGGACGCCCTGGAAGGCCCTCGTCCAGTTACGACCGCCGGTAGGCTCATTCCATGGGGGAATCAGAGGAGCTGCAGGTACTGCCCGAAGGGTGGTCTTGGGAGGGTTTGGCTGGCCCGGAACTGGCATGGCTGGGCGAGGGCTTCTTTGGCGATGGATCCCTGGCAGATCTTCTTGGCGACCGGCTTCCCGATGGTTTTTCGCACAGCACCTGGATACTTCACGCCCAGTTCTTCCGGCCGGCCGATGTCGCTCCCGAGCCAGAAGATAGTGACCGTCTTCCAGGCTTCGGCTTCGGCGCCCACGCACCCGATGGATGGCAGCGGATCAACTGGGCAGAATCAGCCGCCGACAAAGGTGTCCAGCTGCAGGGGCCCGCCGGCGACGACGGCTTTGAGATTCCGCCCGCCTACTGCTGGTCGGCCCTGCTGAACGATAGCGCCGCCGACTATGTGCTCATGCCTCCCGGCGTGACACCCCAAGATTCGTTCTGGCCAACGGAAGGCTCTCTGGGGAAAGCTGATTTAGAGGCGCTCGTTCCCGTCCTGGCAGCGCATACCGGCTCGACCCGAATGCTCGGCAGGTTTTCACCCATCGCCAACATCTTCGAGGCCGAATCCATCCGGGTGTTCTCCTTCGATCTGCCAACCATGCTGTCCGCCATGCTGGCCGGCGGACAGCAGGAGTTCAGCCCGGAGCTGTGGTGGCCCGAGGACCGGGCGTGGCTCCTGTGGACTGACTACGACCTGATGGGCACCAGGGTGTTCGGCAGCAAGAAGCTCATCGATGCCCTGCGCGCCGCCGCTGACGTCGAGACGCTGGACTGGCACCGTGTCCGGCTCCGACCGCCGACACCACCACGTCCGCCGAGCCGTCTGCAACTGCGTGCGATGGGCCTTCTGGCCGAGCAGGAAGCAGAAACCACCACCCACGCCACCCCCAATGAAGCAGACGATGGACAGAGTTGAGGTCGGGGGTTCTCCTGAGCGCTTCATCTTCACCGACGTGCAACGCGGAACCAACGGCGTACCGTTCAGCATGCTGGTTGCCGTGGAACTCGGGGGCCTCACAGCCGGTCGCGAAGTGGCATCCCATTACGTGAGCGGTTTCGATGACCTGGTGCTGTTCTTCGTCGACCTGGCCGAGGACTGGCGTGGCTGGGACGGGGAACGGACCTACGAGTCGATGGAACACGACTTCCTGCTGGTGGCGCGCCACACCGGAAGCCACGTCAAGCTGGGCTTCACGCTCCAGGATCCCTCCTTTCCCGAAGAATGGTGCGTCCGCGGCACGGTCACGCTCGACGCCGGCGAAGAGCTCAGCGGTGCCAGCGAAGACATCCAGGCCCTGTTCACGGCCCAACCAACACGCTCGCCATGACCCAGACCAAGCGCCCGGCCCCCGACCCGGAGTGGGTACAGATGTACCGCCAGGGCACCCCGACCTCAACGATCGCCGCCGCCGCGCGCGTTGCTGAGACCACGGTCCGGTATCTGGCCATCGCCGCCAAACAGGATCCCGCCTTCGATCCGCCCACCGGGCAGCCGCGCGGCCCACGACCCGCGTCACCGCCGCCGGCCGGCGGAACCTGGACGATGTCCTGGCCCTCTACCGGGCCGAGGGACGCCTGCCCACCAAACGCACACCCAGGGAACGGGCACTGGCGATCTGGCTGGCCCGCCGCCGGGAGGACGCCGCGGCAGGCACCCCTCCCCCGACTACGCTGCGGCGCTGGACGAGATTCCCGACTGGCGGACCCCACCCACGAAGCACGCCGACGACACCGCCCGCTGGGACCGGCGCCTGAACGAGGTGGCCGCCTGGTTGGCCGCCGGCAACCAGCTGCCGCGGCACCAGAAGACCGACGACCAGGAAGAACGGACCCTGGGCGTCTGGCTGCATACCCAGCGCATCGACGACCGGGCCGGCCGCCTCGCCGAGACCAAAGAAACCCGGCTCAACGAGAAGGTCCCCGGCTGGCGGGAGGGTCGGCCCCGTGGTGGGTCACCAGCAAGGACTAGAATCCCGGGATGAGTCCTAGAAGCCTGCTGCCTGGTGAAGCGTTGATAATGCGGACTTTGCTTGCCCACGCATACGAGCAGAAGTGGACGGACGTCGACGTGGCATCCTTGCGGGTCACTGAAATGGACGACGGCGGAATGGGTAGCCTTTCGTTTGAAACGATAAAGCCGGACCGGATGTTCGGCCGGACTTTGTCGGAAGGCTGGTTCAAGGATGAGGACGGGTTCCCATGCGCGATTGCCATCGTGCTGGACAAGGAAGACGAAATATTCGAACTGGACAGCTTCAAGGTCGATTCCTCTCCGCGGCGCCGGCTTCCTGATTCAGAGTCGGAAATACGCTTCGATAATCCACACATGGAGTAGCTCGGTCAGCCAGTTCCACGACCAGCTACCGCAGGGCAGCGCGCAGTCGCTCGGCCAGGTCGTCGACGGAATCGTGCCATTCGGGTTCGTCGGCGTCGTCCCAAAGTTCAGCCAGCTCGGACTCCTCCCCCGCGACCCGTTGGACAGCTTCCAGGGCGAACTCCACGTCTTCGGCGGTGATCCCCCGCCCGTGAGCAGTCACCCAGTCGGCGACGTTCTCCGGGAGGTTTCCCGCCGGTGTCCCCTGACTGGCGGCGATGACCTCGGCGGCCGCCACAGCGACACTGCCTACCGGGGCGTCCACATAGCCATCCCCTACCCTAGTGATTGCCCTGCGGACGACGTCGGCATCCCCGCCGTCGAGCTCGTCGAGCCAGTCCATCGCGTCGTCGTTCTCAAACGGCAAGAAGCCCCATGCACCCATCAATCGCCCCTTCTCGGTATCCGGTGACACCACTATGGCAGAGAACACTGTGTCCGCTTAGAACTTCCACACGGCCTTCGAGGGCGAGCCGCGCGGGCCATCCTTCACCGGGGGATCCCAAGGGATAGGGTCCAGTGTTTTGTAGGCCACGACCGCCTGGGACGCAGTGTCGTAGACCGTCAGCCGCACGGCACGGACGCCGATCTGCATGGCCACGGACATGTGCATCGCCGCACTGTAGCGGTGTCCTGCCTGGTATTGGGTGCAGGCATCCTGATCGGACCGGTCCAGGCACGTCACCTCATATTCGAGACCCGCGGTTCGGGGAAACATGGTGAAGTCCAGCTCCAGGGTGCTGTACCGCATCATCGTGTCGCAGGAAACATTCCCGCAACCGGTCAGCAGTGAACCGGCCAGCAGCATCGATGAGAGTGCATATCCCGTCGACGGTCGCATAGCCTCACCCTAGCCGGGCGCGCGGGGGTGCGGTCATGAGTGAGGAACACGGTTAGGGCACAATTGCAAGCATGGGGATGAACTGATGGAGATGCTGGGTGCTTCCCGCTCTGTCATCAGCGGTGACCTGGAGTGGCCGCTGCATGGGCTCCGGCACCCGCCCGAGGCGAACACCTCCGGCTGGTATGTGTGGACCGGCGAATTGTTGCCCGACGCGGACTTCTTCCAGCCCTGGCATCCAGCCCACCTGGTCGAGCGCTGCCCGCAGGTTGAAAGTCTCCTGCAGATGCCGCCCGGTTCACGGTTTCTGCTCGCGCCCGGGTACGTGGAAGTCTGGGACGACCCGGCGTTGCTTGACGTAGCAGAATGAGGGCGGACCGACCGTTCAGCCCACCGTCATGTGCGGCTGGTAGGGTCCGGGCATGGATGAACTCATGACGCACGAGGCACAGGTCGCCACTGCCCGGGACCTGGCTGGCCGTGCCGGGTACGACACTGGTTTCCTCGGCGTTCCGGTCCCAATCCCTGCGCTGCCAGGCGTGGAGACCGTCCTGCTCCCGTACACGCATTTCTCGGTGCTGATGCGCCCGGACAAGCGGCTGGCCGCGGTGACTGCCCTGGCCATGGACGGGCAAAAGCTGATGGATCTGGACCGGTCCGGCATCCAGTGGCGGCTGGACCCGCGCCTGCCCGAGGACCAACAGACCGGCGAACGGGTGTACGCCCGGAACGACCTGGACCGCGGCCACCTGGTCCGCCGCGCCTCCGCGGTGTGGGGTGACACCCGGGCCGAGGCCGCCCAGGCAAACGAGGACACCTTCCACTACACGAACGCCGCCCCGCAAGCGGCAAAGTTCAACCAGGGCCTGGAACTCTGGCTGGGGCTGGAGTCCTACCTGCAAGAGAACGCAGCGGACAACAGCCGGCGGATCGTCGTGCTCACCGGGCCGGTATTCAGCGAACACGATCCGGTCTACCGGGGAGTGGACATCCCGCTGCAATTCTTCAAGGTCGCCGCATTCATCCACCACGGCGAACTGGCGGCCACCGGCTACGTCGTGGACCAGACACCCCAGCTCGACAAGCTGCCGGACATCCCCCGCCCGGGAGTCATCGATGACGTTCCCCCGCTGGGCCCGTTCCGCACCTTCCAAGTACCCATCCGGGACATCGCAGCGCTCACCGGGCTCGACTTGGACCAGCTGGTGGCCGTTGACAGGATGCCAATCGCGGCGGCCCTCCCAAGCGCTCGGGTGACCGAAACGTGGCGGGAACTCCACTCCCTCGACGACCTGGACCTGGACTTCGACCTCGGCGAGTGACGAGGAAAGCATTGACGCGGTGGTTCTGAAGAGTAGCGGCGAACTTTATCCGCGGTGTTGGAACGCCGTTGTGCTTCGCGCAATCCCCAAGACATCTCGCTCTGTTCGGGGCCGGGACCACCAGTCAGAGGAGTCGTCCTCGTCGCTCAACATCTTTCCGGCGGTCTTCGTCCTCTGACCAGAATGGGGAGTCGTTCCGCCGTATATACAGCAGGTGCACAACCTGCCCTGTAGCCAGCAGGAACAGCACCGTGTAAATCCAAAAACCGTGTACATCCCAGCTGTCGTCTGGACCTGCTGAGAGCCGGGTAATCGCGAGAAACGCACTGATTGGAATCTGCACGCCAAAAGCCCACATACTGAAGCGCCAACTGCCCCGCCCCATTTGCGGTCGAAGTCGCTTGGGACCTTTCGACTCTGACATATCCGGAGCCTACAACTGGAGGCAGGACATATGCCATCAGCTGTTAGCAGCAAGTAGTGAGCCCAGCTGGGCAGCGCCCCTTTGCCGTCGTTCACAAGGAGGTCGCTTTGGCGCCGAGCAATCAGTAGGATAACCCCGAAGACCAGTTCCCCGCGATTTTCCATACAGGGTCCAGCGCTCCTTCATGATGCCGACTTCGCAGAGCCTGACCCCATGGCCTCGGCAAACTTGTCCAGCGAATCCGGGCTTGCAGCGAGTTGCACCTTGCCGCCCTCGGTCAGCAGCGTTACGGCCTGCAGCCCATATGCCGGCAGGTATCTACGGTCCTTGCCACTGATTTTCAGGCGTTCAGGAAGGATCTCGTGGACTTTGAGCTCGGTCGGCCGGCCGGACGGCTCGAGGCTGTCATAGACCGCGGGCTGGAATCGCAAGGTCCCCTCGCCTGGCGTTGCGATTCCTTGGTTCCAGATCAGGCGGAGCGATCCAGGCAAAGCGTCTGGGTAGCGGATGAAAGCCCGGAGCTGGCCCTGTTCGTCGAGGCGCTGCCTGGTCTTGCGTAAATTTCGTATCTGAAAGATAGCCAGCACCCAGTAGACCAAGGTGTTGAAGAAGGCACTCACCAGCGCATCCACTAGGTCCCGAGTCGAAAAGAGCAGCCACACCCCGGTTATGATCACGAACGTGACGACGTAGCCGAGCGCCAGTGCAAGATAGGGATGCTGTCGGACCCAGGTCTTCATGGCGAGAGTCTATGGACCGATCCACGTTTCAGCTAACCCAATGAACGCCCTAATAGTCGATGGCTTTCCGGTCCATGGATTTAAGGGCGGCGAGGCGGGCCTCCACTTCGGTCTGCTCGCCGAGGTCTTCGAGGGAGGAGAACTGGGCGTCCAGCAATGATCCGGCGAGTTCCTGCTGGCCGTGGCTTCCTGGCGGATGTTCTATGTGTACGGGCGATGACGGTCGCTTCTAACGTTGGGAACCGGAATGGCCAGCCTTCTGTCGGCAAGTTTCGGTGCTTTTCCAGTCTGGCTAAGCCCAGATGATCTGACTCGGGGTGCGCTGCTCGGCGCTCCGGACCGCAGCTTCAATGGTCGCGTGGCCCTTGGAATCCGGCCAGGTGGGTTCCTCGGTCTCTCCCGCATGGCGAAACCTCACGTAGTAGAGCAACCCTTCAGTGCCTAGCGGTTGAGCCACGTCACCGGGTTCGAGTTGCTGATCGGTCTGGGCCAGCCCAAACCAAAAGTCATACGGCAGACCGACGATGTCCACGGGCATAGTGACTTCTCCCGCGTACAACCAGGTCCCGCTCCTGCTAATCAGCACAGACAAAGAATGCCATCTCATCCTGCCGGGTTACCACCGGTTCCCGGGTCCAAGGCCGACGTCTGGGCCACAGGTATGCTGCAGGCCGGTGACGGCCCCTGCGGGCAAGACCAGTCCGGTTGACGTGCGGCCGCGCGTCTCACGGTACGCGTCGCCGTGCGGGGCGACTGGTGTCCGTGCAGGTGGCTCACGGGGAGGCGTTGCCGTCGCGGCGGAAGGTCAGCCGGTCCGCGCTGTCCGGGTCGCCCAGCCACTGATACAGGCTTCTGCCATCTGTAGGTCCCATGACATAGAGCCAATACCCCCAGGGCCTGTTTTCTATGTCTATGCGGACGTGGACAATCTGATAGTCGTCGCCGGCGGGGCCTTGGTCTTGCTCAAGGGCCCACGTGTCGTGGTAATCCGTTCGGCTGTTCCAGTCCAGACTCAGCGTGGACGCGAAACCGTCGAAGACGCCGTCTGGGACTCCGGTCCAGTCCGCCGTACCGTCGGGCCGCAGTTCGAGCTGGGTCCGTTTCCCCTGTCCGTGGTCGGTGTGCCAGTTTCCTTCGACTTCAGCGGCCTGCACGTCGTTAGCGGGTATGGGCACCTCGAACCATGAACAGCCGGCCAGCAGCATGCCGCACACGACAAGGCCCAGCGTTGTGACCGCCCGCCGGCTGATGTTCAGCCTCATGATTCGGGCCTGGTGACGTCGTACCGGCGGTGCGAGAAGGTGAACTTGTCCGCTTCCAGGGTGACCACTGAGGGCGCCTGGTGCGCTGCAGCCCTCAGTTCCTGCCTGGTGACGGTCTCGTCCCCGGTCGAGTGGGCGTACATCAGGAGCCGCCACGAATTGAACACGGCCCGCCCGTCCCAGTCCCAGTCGATGTCCACGTCTTCACCGGTGTCCAGTTCGAAACGGCACCCGATGCCGTGCAGGTGGAAGGAACCCAGCCCTTCCAGGACGCCGGACCTGACCGGGTCACTTCCATCCCGTGGCACGAGCCACAGGCCGGTCCACACCGTCGGCCTTTCGTTTCCTCCGTACACAGTGAGCAGGGCATCCAGGCACCGGGACGTCAGCCGGACGAACGAGTCGACGATCGCTGCCGGGTCGCTCATTTGGCGGCGATTTCGTTGCGGCGGAAGGTCCCGGCGATCGAGAGTTTCTTGCCCTGGGCAATGGACCCGTACCGGAACAGATGGATGGCCAGACGCAGGATGAGGATGCCGACGATGAAGAGTTCGGCGATGACGATCCCGGCCTCGAGCGGGCTCAGGGTGCCGAAGCCGTTGCGGAGCAGGGCGGTGACCGGGGCGGTCAGTGGGAAGTAGGTTAAGATCTTCACCATGAGCGCTTCGGGGTTGGAGATGACCAGACTGAATATGTAGAAGGGGATGAACATCACGGCCATCAGCGGGCCGAAGATGGTCCCGGCTTCCTTCGCTGTGGGCATGACCGCACCGATGGCGACGAGCACGCCGGTGAAGACGGTGAACCCGCCGAGCAGGAGCAGCGCCCCGGTGATCATCGGGCCCGGTTCGAAGACCAGGGCGGACAGGTCCATGTCCGGCAGGGCCAGGGAGTCGCGGAAGAACAGGTACGCGAGCCCGACCGGGGCGTGGAACACCAGGATCTGGACGAGCCCGACGGCGAACAGGGAGATGACCTTCCCCGTGATCAGGGTGGTCGGGTTCAGGATCATCTCGGTGACCCGGTTTCCCTTCTCCTCCAGGGTGGAGTTCAGCATCTGGTTGGAGAGCAGGATCATCGAGATGTAGAAGACCACCAGGAACAGCAGGGGCGGGATGACCCCGCCGATGCCGGCGGCGACCTTCCCGTCCTTGAAGGGTTTCGGCGTCGAACTTCACGGTCTCCGTCAGGGCGGCGGTCAGTTTCGGTGAGCCGACCTGGTATTCGGCAGAGGCCTCCAGCAGCTGCTTGGCCACCGCCTCGTACTTGCCGTTCTCGAACATGCCCACGTCGGCCCCGTAGATCTTCACCGGCTCCGTGGTCGGGTCCGCCGGGTATTGGAAGTACGCCTCACTGGTCCCGTCCCGGACTGCTTCGATGGCGGCGGCCGGGTTGTCGGTGTACGTCCCGCCGGCAACCTTGGCGCCCGGGGACATGATGATGCCCGAGGCGTCGCTGTACGTGAAGGCGAACCGGGCGTCCTTCTGCGCTTCCGCGCTGTCCTTGGTGCTGGCGTTGGACGCGAACACCAAGGCGAAGACCACGATCAGGATCACTGGGATCGCCAGGGTGGCAATGGCGAAGCCCTTCCTCTTGATGGTGCGGACGAATTCGAACGCGACGACGGCCTCCACGAGCTCGCGCAGGACCGCGGCCTCACCCGCCCCCGCCGCCGGGGCCAGCTCGGCGTGGCCGTCACTGTCGGAGTCGACGTCGTACAGGCCCGAGGCCGGCAGGACGCCGTCGTAGGCCACCCGGTAGACGGTCCCGCCGAACTCTTCCTGGACTTCCTCAACCGTGCCGTACGCGCGGGAGACGCCGTCCTTGAGGAGGATGACCCGGTCACAGAGCCGCTCGACCTCTTCCATCTGGTGGGTGACCATGATGACGGTCGCCCCGGCCCGCTTGTGCTCCTCGATAATGTCCATCAGCAGCCGCCGGTTCACCGGGTTAAAAGCCCTTTGTCGGCTCGTCCAGGATCAGTAGCTCCGGGTTGTTCATGATGGTCACCCCGAGCTGGACCTTCTGCTGCTGGCCGCCGGAGAGCTTGTCCAGCCGGACCTTGGCCTTGTCACCGATCCCGACCCGCTCCAGGTACGACTCCGACCAGGACCGGGCGGCGGCCTTGGACATTCCCTTGAGCCGGCCGAAGTAGACCATCACGTCAAGGACCGATTCCTTCTTGTAGAGTCCGCGCTCCTCAGGCAGGTATCCGAGGCGGGCACCGTCGCGGGGCTGGAAGACCTTCCCGCCGATGTGCAGGGTGCCGGCGGTGGGCTGGTAGATGCCCAGCAGGGCCCGCAACGTCGTGGTCTTCCCCGACCCGTTGGAGCCCAGGAAACCGAACGTCTCCCCTGCCCGCACGTCGAACGACAGGTCCCGGATGACCGTGGTGTCCCCGAAGTCCATCCGGAAATCCTTGATGTGTACGAGCGGCTCCGCCGCGTCCCCCAAGCTCATGGATTGAAGCCTATCTTTCACGCGGCACGGTCCTTACGTGTAGGCATGCGTAGGGGGCCGCCTGCCACCCGTTGAATGCGTCTTTGGATAGAGTGGGGCACCACCATGGGGAGGAATTACATCGATGTTCGAATTGTTCGCAGACGGATTCACCGCCACATCACGGGAGCCGCACCCGAACACCAGCGTCGCCGCTCCCGGGATCCTCACTGGCTTGTTTAATACCTACGGGGGCACGACTTTCGACGGTGGCATCTACCGGATCCACGACGCCGTCTCATCGAAAGCTGCCTCAAAGACAGCTGCTGAAGCGTACCCGGGATTCCAGACGGAAACGTTCTGTTTCGGATTCGATTGGCTGGGCCGCCAATTCGCCTTGGACTTCCACCGGGGAACCCCGGATGACCCGGAGGTCATCCTGCTGGAGCCCGGCACCGGTGAAGCCTTGGAGATCCCTGTTCCCTTCTCCAAATTCCACGACGACGCCCTCTTCGAATATCGCGACTCGTGCCTGTTCCCAGACTGGTTCGCTGAGTGGCGTGCGGCCGGAGGAGCTGCACCCGCGTTTACAGAGTGCATCGGGTACAAGCAACCCCTGTTCCTCGGCGGCGAAGACACCACAGCCAACCTGCAACTGACCGACATCGACGTCTATTGGTCCATTGCGGGGCAGGTCCTGAATGCCACACGCCACCTCCCGGACGGTACCCCCGTCTCGCACCTGGGCATGGCCACCTAACCAGCCGGAGCCCTGTCGGAGTAAAATTGGGCCACCAAAGGCAGGGAAGAGGCCGCCATGCTCGACTCCATGCAACGCCGATTTCGGTCCGCCGTGCACTTCCCGATGAGGTCCGATGGGTATCTCCGCGGGATGCGGATCAGCAACCACGTCGTGGGCGTTGGCGCTTTGGCTCTGGCCCTGCTGTGGAATGGTCGCTGGCAGACAACCGTATGGGCCCTCGTCGGACTCGGCTGGTTTGTCCAGTCGTCATTGGCTGAGAAGGAACTCCGGCGCCGCACCGATACGACCGGAAGGTGAGGCCGCGCATGCCCGGCACACACCACTACTTCCGGACAGCGCTCCGCTTCCCGAAGCGGGATACGGCGGCTCTGCGGTGGATCCGGACGTTCAGCATCGTCGGCGGAGTCCTCTCCCTCCTGCAGGCCCTGACCTGGTTAGGCACCTGGCACACCGCCGTCGCGGTCCTGCTCGCCCTGGCCTGGTTCACGCAGACCTACTACGCCGCCAAGGAAATCAGACGCCGTGCCGGCGAAGCTCCCGGACCTCACCCGTAGCCGGCAGACGTGTCGGCCGGACGCGGACAAACTTGCGGGTGCTCTGCCGCTTCTTAACAGGTAGCGACCACTCATGCGCGTCACCTCTGCGCATCAATACCCTGTGGTCACGCCGGCGGCGAGGGCGCCGTTGAGACCGCGGGGCCTCCCCCAGCCGCCGCCGACCCAGCTATGTGCCCCACGCGCGCATCCGTGGTCTCCGCCGGGCTAGGCTCAGTTCAATGAACTGGGCACCACGAGCCCGACCACGGCAAAGATCAGGGGGATCATGACTGCCGTCGCGATCTCAGGACTGTGCCTGCTGGCCGGGGGTGCCCTCCTGTTGCTCCTGTCCGCACCTATGGCCCGGTTCGGAACCAGCAGGCGAAGCCTCCTGATCGTACGGTTCGTAGCCACGGCATGGCTGGCCATGGGGGCCGGCCTCATCATCTACGCCATCACCCAGGGGAAATAAACTCAGCTCCCCGGTTTCTCCCGGCATCCACCCAGCCTTCCGTCCTACTGTGATGGCAGAGTCGGCGGCGGGAGCTCCCCGTCTGAGATCGGGTGTTCCACCCAGCCGCCGCCGGCCAGCAAACCTTCCGCTCCTACCCGGCCTCTTCGAGGTGGAACTCGACCCGGTACTTCATGAACCGGATGTTCCTCGTCATCGACAACGCCCGGCGGATCCGCAGGTCGTCCTCCTGGGCGATAATGACCCCCTCCACGGACTGGCCCGGTTCGAGCAGCGCGTCCTGGACATACCCCATGTAGCGCTGGATCTGGCCGACGACGGCGTCGCTGGCCCTCCCCCGCTTCAACTCGACGACCAGCAGCCGGGACCGGTCCTTGCTGATCGCCAGGATGTCCATCGGGCCAGTGTCGGACGGGTACTGCTGGCCGACCGGTTGCCCGTCCTCCGTGTAGATGTCGAACTCCCGGCCCAGGGACGTGCTGGCCCAGTTGTGGACCAGGAACTCCTCAAGCTGCTTCTCCAGCTGGAACGCCAGCTGCTCCTGCACCTTTGACGCGATCGCCTGGACGACCGGCTGGCTTGCCTCGGTCATCTGGGTCAGGGTTGCCAGCTCCGCAGCGTGCGCCTCCACCTGGAACACCGTCATCGGCACCGCAGCCGTCGACGCCAGGGTCGGGCTCATGTCGTCCCGGTTGATCGAGCCCTTCCAGTCCACCGGCCGCCGGTGCGGCAAGTCCGTTCCCGGGTGATATTCGTACCCGCCGGCCACGACCCCGTACTGGTACGTCCGGTCAGGCTTCGGCGCCAACACCAGATCCCCCTCGGAGATGCCTTCCGACGCCGCCCAGAGATTGCCCATCGCCAGGCCAACCGCCATGCGCGGCTTCTCCGGGTACATCTCCTGGTAGATCCCGTTCATCGCCCCGCGGAACACTTCCGCTCCCCCGCCCAGGTGCGGCCGGATGACGTAGTCGCCGATGAAGTCCACGCCGATGTACCCGCTGCGGACCATCTCGTCGGCGAACTGTGCGCCGCGGCCCTGCCGGACCACCCATGCTGTCGTCATTGCTCTCCCAAAATCCAGGGCCCCTCATGGGCTGCTGTTGACCGTATCAGGGAGAGCTACCACAAGGTTGACGACTAATTCTGACTAACCGCCGAACAGCTTCTTGCCGATCCTGGGGAAGACTCCGCATTCCTGAGACTGGTCGATAATGGTAGGTTCAGCAGAGAAGTCCGTTCCGTTCTTCAGAACGGTCCAACGCTTGTTTTTCCAACCCACTGAGCCAAACTCAGTGTTATAAAGCGGCGGTGTCACGCCCTCAGAGCGGAATATCTCCCACATCCAGTTTGGGATATTTTCGTCAGTTCTCGGGTATCGGAGTAGTTGGGCCGACCCAGACTTCAGCATCTGCCGGCTCTGCTCCCGGATACCAGCGACCATTGCTCATTTTTCGTAGATGCTCTTCATCAAAAACATCCAGGTGGCCCGGCCTGTTAGGGTACACGTGCACTTCGGCTGTGGTCCAGGTTCCTAGCCCTGGCTCGTAGGCCAATCCTCTGACCTCGTCCAACCAACCGTGAAGTGCCTCATAAGTAAACTCGTCTTTGCCCCCCCTGCATTCCTCGAGAGGATCTGCTGGTTCCGGAGACGAGGTAGCCGTGTCCCAAGATACTGGAACCCCGGTGAATCAGTACGTGTGTTACCTCGTCGGCACCTTCAGCAAAACCATTGCGGCCAAAGGCCTCCTCCGTCAGTCTTTGCAGCCCAGCGATGACATAGGCATCAGCGTTGAGGTCGAGAACCCGCATATAGTGGGCCTACTTTGGGTCGAGGAGATCTGGAAAAGGACGTCGTCAGAGCCGAAGGCGTAAGTCAACTGCATAGAGGCGGGCAGCCCAGGCTTAGTCCCTGGCTCTAGCTTCATTTCCCACTGCAGATCAACTGGATCACTTTCTCAAAGCCGAACCTTCACTTCATCTATAATTCTCATCCCAGTCTCGTGGAAGTTCACGCTGTCGTTCTTACTTCCCAACTTCCGATTCTGCCACTCGTGCTGCGGGAATAGCCCTGCGCGCTCACCGGTGAACCCCAAGGCAGACGGGGGGGTTGGACATCGCGTCGAGGACTTTCGCAGTGGTTTGTGGCATTAGGACGTCCGTTCCGCTCGAGGGCCGGATCAGCAGGTCGATGTGCTCCTGGATAACGTCGGCAACGGTCGGTGTGCGCTTCTCATTGGCGAGGATGGCGTGCTGCGCGATTTCAAAAGACTGGCCGTTGGCGTCCAACAGACGCGTGAGCGTCTCAGCTTCAATGAGGGTGCTGACGGTGAGCCCTTGATTGGACCTGGATTTCGGATCCCGCCAGCGCACCATGTAGGACTTTGAACGGTCCTTTTAGATGCGTGTAGCGATGCTGGCCATAGAAAAACGGTACGCTCGTGTACGCACTCTTGGTGATTTTGTACACACCCAATCGGCCAACAGGCATCTGACCTACGGGGATGCTATGCCCGAGGTGGGACTCGAACTACATTCCAACCCTTGGAAACACTGGGAACCCGCGAAACATAGGGAATCCGGAGCAGTTCAAAGGCTGTACGACCCGGACCAAGGAGGAGGCGTTGACATTGTCAACTCCTCCTCCTTTCGTCACCGAAACCAAGCGAGGTCTCGCGCGATCCAGACGGAAAGGCCTCGTCTTCGAATACCGGCCACGGGCCGTAACGGTGGGTAAGAGGACATGCCAGCAATAGCCGCCGTCCGACTCTGGCCCCTACCGGCGGCCGGAAACCTGCGCTTGAGAACGGGAGTACAGAGTCACGGGTACTTGTGCACAAGAGTAGTGGGCAGTCATTGATCACTAGCCGTGTGCACAAACCCCGGAATTCAACGAGAAGTTGTGCTTCGTGCTTCTGAAAACAACAGCGGTTGTCGATTTCAGAAGCTGATTGCACAGACGACCACAGGGTTGTGGATTGGGCCCATATGACTTTGGCATCCGGCTGGCCGGAATATCCCTGCGCGAAGGTGCTTCTGTTCAGTACTCCTGCTCCCCAATGGAGGCGGTCATGGAGGCTGGTGTGGACCGGATTGCACGGCTCACCCGCGCGGGTGATTTACTGACCTGACCGTACATACTCCTGGGGGATAGGTATGAAGGCTTTCGCTGCCGCTCTTTTACTCACGTCGCTGGTGCTGGCAGGCTGCGCTGGCGGTCCGCAAGCAGCGTCAACTGCGCCTTCACCACCATCTGGTGCGAAGACCTACGCAGTTCTTGATCCGGCGGGCATTGAACGGATCAAAACGTCGGGGCTGGCAATTTTCGATATGAAGTCCGGGGAGCTCACCAATGAGAGCGTTGGCCTGGGCGGCGGTACCAGCCAGGCGCCGGATGTCTTGATGCCCGATGGTTTGATGGACCTGAAAATCGAAGCGCCAACGGGCATGATTAGCGCTAAGACGGATCGGCTGCGGCTCAATGGCATGAACAGCGGCTCCGGCTTTCAGGAAATGACGTACTTCCTCACGGCTGGATCGTTGGAGGACTTCAAGGCGCTGATCCGCGACGGCGTGGACCGCTACGGAATTCCGAGCGAGTCAGCAGAGGGCTGGATCGAATCCGTGTCCACCCGCCCGGAGGACAAAGGTGACTTTGCTTTGGCTCCGGGTACCGCGACGGGCCTAGAGGTCCAATATGACCTCCGCTATGACGGTTCAAAGGACGTGCAAGTGATCATTGTGCACGTTCGCCCCGTCTAACCCGGACCCGCCCCCGCCAGGATTTTCACCAAGAAGAGAGCACCATGGAACCTCACAGCCCCTACCCTCCTAACCATTTCCCGCCTCAGCCCGGGCCCATCCAGGTTTCGCCACTGCCTGGATGGGCCCGGACGTTCCGCACAGTCCTGCTGATCGGCGCCGGACTCCTGGCGCTCCTCCTGCTGCTCCTTATAGGTACGGCGACGTCCGGATCGGCCGACATGTATAGCGCAGGCGGACGAAACGCTCTACAGGCCATCGTCTGGCTAGGCTTGGGAACACTCCTGCTGACAATCCCGTACGTGCTCGCCAGCATTGTCTACGCTGCTCTGTGGGCCAGTAAGCTGCGCGGCAGAGGCTTCCGCCGGTACCCGGGTACCGCATGGATCCTGATCGCCGGACCAGTTCTGGCAGCACTGCCTATGGTGTTCCTGACAGGGCTGATCGCGTCCAACACCAGCACGTGGTGAACCTCTGACCAACTGACTCTTAAGGAAACTGACCATGTATTCAGATCAAGAGCGGCGCAATGATGCCGTCTATGCCGAACACAAGGCAGCGGTGAAAGCCGGGGAGAAGCGCGTACTCCGCAACACGGTCACCGGCGACCTTCACAGTTACCCGGGGGACGAAATCGGCTTTACCCCTGGCCGCGGTCAGGCTCAGGTCAGCACGTGGTGGGGGATGGGGATTCTCGCGCTGGTTGGCGCAATCATCACTGTCTTTTCGTTGGTGCTGTTGCTGGCGCCGCTGGGACAAGGACAAAGCCCCATGTGGGGTGTGCTGTTCATGACTGCTCTCGGCGGTGCCTTTACGTTGTATGCGGTCACGCTGTCCCGCCAGGAGTACCGGGCGACGCAGCTCCGTAAGCTGCGGGGTTCACCGAAACCAAGCTCGACCGGCAGGGCAGACATTCCCGCAGACCACTAACTCAAGCGCGCCTCCGGGACACCGGTATGCGTCGTGGAACAACGCAGAAGCCCTCTGCATCCCGGATTCCGGCTACTTAAGCCGCCGACAAGAGCCAAGAGATCCACGGCAGGTCTCCGGCCGGCCCAGGCCTGCAACGGCTCGTCGCAGGCCCTGCGGGCTTTCGGGGTATCAACACGGGTTTCCTCAACCATCACCAGCGGCTTGGGATGGCGACCTTGGTCATTTCCAGAGGTTCGAACAAGCGCCAGCCCCCGGTGCATCAACAGCCCTTGCCATCGCCAGGTGACGTACGCAGTCACTCCTGGCGGCGTAGTTGCTGCCGGTGTCGTCCCTGCTGAAGGAATGCCAGCCCCGGGCATGGCGAGTCAGAGGCGATCGTCGTGGACCATGGGAAAGATGCCTGCAGAGTTTCTACTGCCGCCTGCCCTGCAGGCGCCTGATGGCGGCACGTTCGACGAGTACAGGGACCATCGTCCGTACCGGGCCCGAGTTGAAGGCCGAATACTCTTCACAGACCGCGTCCTCAACGTCGGTCCGGGAGTGTCCGGGAAACCGGCAGGCAAGGGTGTTGATTACCGACACCACAGCGTGCTGCTCGTCGTTGAACTCCATCGCTCCACCTCATCATCGAAATGTCCACGGCACTGCTGCCCTTCCGGCAGCTTGAACGATAAGCATGCTTCCTATTATGGTTGGGGTCAAGCTTCTTCGCCTGTCCCCCATCAGGCGAAGGGGTTGCCAGGAAGGCCCTGCAGCTCCATGCGCTGCGGGGCTTTCCGCTAACCGCCTCATGGCGGGGGTGTCAGGATCGGAACGGCAGAGGGAGCATGCAGTGGCTCAGGGCGACATCGAGACGTACTACGAAGACGGTGCCTGGAAGAACAAGCGCGAGGGCACTGACCGCGCGTTCGGCGCCGGCTACGGCACCAAGGACGAGGCAGTACCCGCGGGCCGGGAAGCGGCGAAGGCTGACAAGGTCGAGCACGTCATCAAGAACCAGGATGGCCAGATCGGCTCCAAGAACAGTTACGGCAACGATCCCCGGAACGTCCTGGGCTGATCACCAGACGGCGTCTGGCGTCCCGGCGCCTGCGGAGACAAGAAGAGCCGGCTCAAAGTTTGAGCCGGCTCTTCTGCGTTCTCCTCGGCAAGGAAATCTACGGGTTCAGCCCAAAATGAACCCCGAACGCGCCAAGAAACGCCTCGTACGCCGAATGGTTTCGCTCGGATTCGAGCCCAACCTCACCCCACTTTCCGAGGGGAGCTCACCTTCGTTTTCTTAGTAGAATCGCCCTTGCCATCGCACGTACAAGGTCCGTAGAAATCGAGCGACCGTTCAGTTCAGATATCTTTCCGCGGACATGCGACCTCTTATTTCCCAAGGGGTCTTGAGACGCCAGGAGTCAGGTGATTCCCTGCGCGCTAAGGAGCAACATCCGGGGAGCGCTAGAGACTCATCAGCCGACAAGCACCCATGCGGCCTCGGTTCTGACCTCGCAGCCATGCCAAACGATCCTCTCCTCGTAGATCATGCCGCTGAGGGGGCGTACCCCGATGGATGAGTGGAAGGCATAACCACCAAGACCAAGGGTGAAGGAATCAGGATCATGGAAAAGCTCACGATCAAGACACCGTCGGATGTCCTCAGCTTCGTCGGCCACACCCTCGGCTTCTGGCCCCAGGAAAGCCTCGTCTGCATCACGCTGAACGACAACAGCATCGGCGCCACACTCAGGATCGACCTCCCCAACCAGCCCGGACAGGAACTCGCCTACGCACGCACCGTCGCGCACTACCTCACCAGCGACGCCGCAGCCACATACATTCTCTTCGCCATATACACCACCGCACCCACCCATCCCGGACAAGCCAAACCCCACGCCGCCACCATCGCCGCACTCACCGGAGTCCTCGCCGAACAAGGAATCACCATCCGCGACGGCCTCGTCGTCGGAGACACCACCTTCTCCCCCTACGACGACGAACCCGGCACCAGCATCGCCCTACCCGTCAGCTCCACCCAAACCAGCACCATCAACGCCGAATTCATCTACCGCGGCAGCTACATCCAACCCACCGACCGCATCACCCTCCCCACCACCAGCCAGGCACAAACCAAAGCTGCCGCCGTCGAACACCACATCCAAAGCATCAGAACACAGCTAAGAGACACCGCCCTGGAACAAGGCAGGAAACTCTGGGCCGGAATGCTCGACTCAAAAACCTTCCCCATCGACGACGACTGCCACGCCCTCATCGCCAACCTGCAATTCCCCGCAATCCGCGACCGCCTCATCGCAGACATCCCCGGCGTCGACGAACCCCTCCAACACATCCTCTTCGCCCTAACCGACACCGCCCCCAAATGGTCACGCATCGAATGGGCCCAACAACTACTCCTCCACGCCTACACCCGCACCAGCCCCCAACACGCAGCACCAGTCCTCACAACCATCGGCTACATCAACTGGTGGGAAGGCAAAGGCAGCAAAGCCCACCAATTCCTCCAACTCGCCCTCGACAACGACCCCGCCTACCGCCTCGCCCGCCTCAGCGACCAAATGATCGGCTCCGGCACCGTCGCCGGATGGAACATGAACAAAAGCACCGCCTACAAAGCCCTACCCTTCGATTAGACCAGCGGCCCGCAGGCATCCCGTCGAGAATCGAGTGCAAGCGCGAAGCAAGTTCCGCAGCTTACAGAAGGTCAATTATCAGCGTTTCGAAAACGCCTGGGGGAGTGACGAAACCGGGTCTGTTCTGGCCTAAGGCAGAGCCGTTTCGTCGTCCGAAGTGCCGGGATCACACCGGGCCGCCGGCGTCCGGTCGTTGAGAGCGAAGAGCCAAACCTGACGACATCGCCATCACTGCAATGAAGCGTCGCACGCAATCCGGCCCAAACTTCTTATGCATGCTTTAGGACTCGTTCAGGAGCCAGGCCTTGGACTCGTCCTTGGAGGTGAAGAACCGTGTCGGGCACGGGGGAACATGCACGCTGAGGAAGAAATTGGCGATGACCCGGTCCACGGGGCTGGAACCCAACAGGGCGATTTTGTTGGCGGCACAGGGAATGGAGAACACCGAACGGGCCGGGCGGGTGACTTCCTGCGTTGTGGCCATGTCCACGAGCATCGGATACTCCCGGTTATCGGCAACGGTGTTGACCGCTGCCATAGCCGCCTGCGCATCCTCTACACCAATGCGGGCCTCCGGATTCCAGACCAGATGAATGATCCCGTCGGCGCCCATTGCAACGGTGCCCTTGCCGCCGGCGATGAACAGCGGCTGCGTCGTCTGTTCCTCATCCATGAGCTGATGCTACCGGCGGCGCCCCCGTTAACCCGCAAATGACCTTGCACGTCTGCTGCCCCAACCCATCGAGGGGACCCGCACTTCCCCTGTTCCAGTAGAACGTCTGCGGCGCTAACACGGCACACCGTAATCAGCACTGCCGGTGCCGATTCTTGAGGGAGCCAGGGAGGACCAGTCAAAACCAACAGTAAGGAACGACCAGAAGACCACAGTCCATTCGGACCGTGGCCGTCTGGCTAAGGGGTGGTGCCGTTCACGCAGGGTGTCGGCGTGGTCAGGACGGGCGTACTGGCCGGGAGTTGTGGCATGGGTAAACGTTCCCTAGAGTGCTAAGTACGCTTAGTATCCTTGGTTTCCGCCGAGGACTGTTGGGCTTTCCGATCTTGAGGAGAAGAATTTATGTCAGAAGACAGCAACATCCAGATCCCCGGAGTCCCTGCAAGCGAACCTGCCGCCCTGGAAGCACCGACAACTCCACGGGAGCCCCTGCCGCCCAAGCCGGACCAGCGCGGGCCGGAGGCGGTGTCGCCCACGGGGAGCCCTACCGGGGCGCCCGAAACGGCGCGGGCCCAGTCTGGCCAGTACCTGACCACCGCCCAAGGTCTTCGCCTCCGCGATACCGATCACTCGCTCAAGGCGGGCTCCCGCGGTCCCATCCTGCTGCAGGACCACCACCTGCGCGAAAAGATCACCCACTTTGACCACGAACGCATTCCCGAGCGCGTCGTCCATGCCCGCGGCGCCGGCGCGCACGGCATCTTCCGTTCCTACGGCACCGCGGCGAACATTACCCGGGCGGGCTTCCTGGCCAAGGACGTGGAGACCCCGGTTTTCGTCCGCTTTTCCACGGTGCTCGGCTCCCGCGGTTCTGCCGACGCCGTGCGCGATACGCGCGGATTCTCTACGAAGTTCTACACGGACGAGGGCACCTACGATTTGGTGGGCAACAACATTCCCGTGTTCTTCATCCAGGACGGTATCAAGTTCCCGGACGTTGTCCATGCCGCTAAGCCGCACCCGGACCGGGAAATCCCCCAGGCTCAAAGTGCCCATGACACTTTCTGGGATTTCGTTTCCCTGCATACGGAGGCGCAGGCACACACCATGTGGAACATGTCAGACCGCGGCATCCCCCGGTCGTACCGGACGATGGAAGGGTTCGGCGTCCACACCTTCCGGTTCGTCAACGACGAAGGACGCACCACACTGGTGAAGTTCCACTGGAAGCCCAAGCAGGGCGTCCACTCCCTGCTGTGGGAGGAAGCGCAGATCATCAACGGCATGGATCCTGACTTCCACCGCCGCGACCTCGCCGACGCCATTGAGGCCGGCGCCTACCCGGAGTGGGAACTCGCCGTCCAGACCTTCCCGGACACCGAAGACCAGATGTTCGAAGGCATCGACCTGCTCGATCCCACCAAGTTCGTTCCCGAGGAACTGGCACCGGTCCAGCCAATCGGCGTCATGACGCTCAACGCCAACCCCACCAACTACTTCGCTGAGACGGAGCAGGTGGCCTTCCACCCCGGCCACCTGGTCCCCGGAATCGACGTGACGAACGACCCCCTGCTGCAGGTCCGGCTCTTCTCCTACCTGGACACCCAGATCTCCCGCCTCGGTGGACCCAACTTCGGCCAGATCCCCATCAACCGCCCGCAGTCACCGGTAAACGACATGCTCCGCGACGGGATGCACCAGCAGGCCGTCCACTCCGGAGTCGCCCCGTACCGGCCCAACTCACTCGACGGCGGATGCCCGTTCCTCGCCGGAGAAGACGTCGGGGCTTTTATCGACGTGCCCGAGGAAGTGGCCGCCGCCATCAAGGAACGCCGGAACCCGGCCTCCTTTGACGACCATTACAGCCAGGCAGGCCTGTTCTTCCGCAGCCTGAGCCCGGTGGAGCAGGACCACGTTATCCAGGCGTACACCTTCGAGCTGGGCAAGTGCTACGAGAAATCCATCCGGGAACGCCAGCTCGCAGCCCTCGCCAACATCGACGCCGGGCTTTGCGCTGCGGTGGCCCAGGGCCTTGGCCTCCCCGCCCCGGAGGCAACAGAATCGACGCCGTCGTCCGACCCCAGCCCTGCGCTCTCACAGATCGGCAAGACCTGGCCCGTCGCCGGCCGCGTGGTTGGAATTTTGGCCGCCGACGACAGTGACCTCGCTGCCGTGAACGCGGCACGCCAGGCCCTGGACGCCCAAGGCATCGTCCCGCTCGTCATCGCGCCGTCCGGCGGATTCCTTGGACAAGAGGACGACGGCGGGGTCCCCGTACAGCGGACATACCTCACCGCACGCTCCACAGAGTTCGACGCCATCATCGTCGCCTCGGCAGCAACCCCGGCGCCCGACGCCGCACCCGGCCTCGACGCGAAGGCCGCCGCCCCAGGCGGCCCAACGGATCCGCGGGCCACGCTGCTGCTGACCGAAGCGTTCCGGCACGCCAAAGCCATCGCCTCCCTGGGCGCGGGCACAGCGGCCATCACTGCGGCAGGAATATCCCGCGATGCACCAGGGATTGTCGCCGACGAAGATGCTGACGCCCTGGTAACGGCATTGACCGGACTGTTGGCGGCGCACCGGGTGTGGGAACGGTTCCCGGCTGCCTCAGCGTAGCCCCAGCAAGGCGAGGTGACCATCGGAGGGAGGCGCTGGCGCCGCGCCCGGGCGGGCGCTTCCCTCCTCGCCTTCGGCGCCGGTACCCAGCGCCTTCGCCGCCAGGTCTTACAACGTTTCACACGCTCCCCCATCAGGGAACA
Organism: Pseudarthrobacter sp. NPDC059871; assembly: GCF_042731175.1. NCBI lineage: Bacteria > Bacillati > Actinomycetota > Actinomycetes > Micrococcales > Micrococcaceae > Pseudarthrobacter > Pseudarthrobacter sp. NPDC059871. The sequence goes on along the minus strand of NZ_JBHWJV010000011.1, from coordinate 146,731 downwards.
GCATAAGGAAAGCACTACCGCGGCCCAGCAGCGCGGCGCCGACACAGGTCGGAGAAAGACCTTGACACCGGAATGGTCGGCCGAGCTCCGGCCCAACGTGCCGGCGCCGGAGATCGGACAGCAGCCCTGCACGGGACCCACGGGATCCGCAATGAGACAGTCGACGCAGCATCCCATGCCGGGGCCGTCACTGTGCCGCAGCAGATGCGGCCCTCGGTCGGCGGAAGGACCACTATCGCGTTTGAGTGGTTTAGCCTGGCACGACCCTGCCAAAAGCAGGTCTACAGACTCCTTCCGGGCTCTACGGGATCTGGCATGCTTCCGGTCCCATCCGGGCCAGTGACTTTTTCCTGCCACCTTTTGACAGGCCTCACCATCCGTAAGACGTATGGCGTTTGTTGGCCTTAGGATGAGCCGCATGACATCTGATGAGGAGAAGGATCCTCCCGTGCCCGGAGACCTGGTGGGCGCCTCGAAGCGCATCCACCGTGTTCAACCGAGAGAAACGGGTGACGGATCCGACCGCGAAGTCCCAGCGGATAAGCCGTCCGACCGGACCTGAAAACAGGCGGCGTCCTGGGCTTGCCTCGGAGAAGGGGTCGGGCGGCTCAGCGGAAATTCCGTGCAGATCCCCGGGGGAACCACGCGGGCATGTCTTCCAGATGCCCCAGGAGGAGGCCGGGTCAGAGATCTCCCGAGCCCTTGGATTCCTCCGCGGAGAAGCGCACTATTTATCTATTGGGCTAAGCAGTCAGCCGAACCGGTAGTCCCGAGAGCCAACGCCGCATGTCCGCCAATGCTGACCAGTCCCGAGCCGTTGAAGCCCCGTGTGGGCACACTCCGCGGCGGATCTTCCAAGCCTTTCATCAACGGCCAAGAGCACCGGCCCGTGAGGTGCTCCGCCTCGGGAGCAGGCTCGAACGACGCCTGGCCGGGCCCTTGAATTTCCTGTCGGCCGGACCTTTTTGGGCAGTGGGACTGCCTTCAGCCCCGCCAGACGTGCCGGAGCGTCAGACTGCCGTGGCGGCCTCAACCCGTCCTGCCTGTCGCGGGTTCGGCGTCCATGGACGGCCAACGTGCGCGGCGTGGTCATGAATGCGATACAGGCAGTGATCCTGATACTCGGCGCAGCGTTTGTCTGGATGGGTTTGACGGTATTCATTCTCCTGAGGCTCCGGCGCCGCAGGCGGGGCTCCTCAGTCGTCGCTTCGGCTCCGCCTTCTTCAGATCCCGCCAGCGACCGTCCCCACCGGCACTGGCGACACATCCGCCCCGTGACGGCCTCAAGCCTGGCGCGGCGGCGCCGGTCGAAACTTAGACGAGTCCGCGGCTAAGCGCTGCACCGCGGCAGTCGTCCAGGCCGCTTCGAGGCGGGGCTCTAAGTAGTAATTCCATAGGATCATGCCCCTGCGGGCGCCAGAGGTTGGGAGCAGACATGGACCCCGGGACGGTCCTCGGATTCACCTTCGGGTACGTTGCGGCCGTCACAGGCATCTTCCTCCTGTACCTGCCGGTCATCGCCCTCTACGTCGCGTTGCTGATCAGCGCCGGCGTCCTGCACCTGTTGATCATGCCGCTCACCATCCTGGTCCGCAAACTACGGCGGCGCCCGCCGCCGGACACGGACCCCTCCTGGCTCCTGGATCAGCCCCGACGCTAAAACAGCACCCAGCACTGTGACCGCGTCCGCGGGTGAAAGCCCAGGCTCTGCACGGCTCTGGGTCCATTACCGCTTCCAGCCGAAATGTCAGCGGTCGCGGATTGTCGACGTTGCCCAGCCGAGGTGTCAGCCGACAGTCCCCCTGCCTTTTCTCTGCCGGCGTGCGGCGTAGCCACGTCCGCCGCGGGCGGGGTCGGACGAGGATGGACGTTGTGAAGGGTGAGCGCAAATGGCTTTCATTTAGTAACCATGCTTACTATATTGTTCCGGGGTTTCGAAGAAGGCACGGGATTCCCATGGGCGGCCACGCGTTCGTTCCTGTCACCAGCGCAGCACACGGAGGAGCATCATGAGAGTCCCGGTAATGAGAGGTCCCGTGAGCGGAGCCTTGCTCGAGGTCCTCACACAGGCGCCGGACACCGCCGGACCGGCCCTCGAGGGGCTGGAGACCCTAGTGGTGCGGCAGCTGGCCGAAGCCGGCGACATCATCGCCGACGAGGACATTCAACTGGCACTCTTTTGCCTCTACGAGCTCTATTACTCCGGCCTGGACGGCGTGTCAGACAGCTGGGAGTGGGAGCCGGCGCTGATCAGGCTCCGGCGGCTGATCGAGGAACCGTTCGAAGCGGCACTGCGCACCGCCGCGCACGAGGCCGCCGCAGGCGTCGAGCTGCCCGAGGAAACCGCCATGACCAGCGACGCCGTGGCCGACGTCCTGTTCGGCCTGGCCGCCACGGACACTGGTCCCAGCGTGTCCCGTTTCGTGGCCAGGAAAGCCACGCTGGACCAGCTCAAGGAGTTTCTGGTCCACAAGTCCGTGTATCAGCTGAAGGAAGCAGACCCCCACACGTGGGCGATTCCCCGCCTCAGCGGCCGGCCCAAAGCGGCCCTAGTGGAAATCCAGGCGGACGAATACGGTGGCGGCCGGCCGGAGCGGATGCACAGCGCGCTTTTCGCCCGGACCATGCGCGGACTTGGCCTGGACGACAGCTACGGGGCCTACCTCGACACGGTTCCCGCCATCTCGCTCGCCTCGGTCAACCTCATGTCACTCTGCGGCCTGAACCGGCGGCTCCGCGGCGCGATCACCGGGCACCTGGCAATCTACGAAATGACTTCGTCCCATCCCAACCGCTTTTACGGCAACGGCTTTCGCCGGCACGGTTTCGGCCCCGACATCACGCACTACTTCGACGAGCACGTCGAGGCTGACGCCGTCCACGAACAAATCGCCGGCCGGGACCTGGCCGGCGGACTGGTGGAAGCCGAGCCGGAACTCCTTGAGGACGTCCTGTTCGGGGCAACTGCCGCCATGGCCATCGACAGCCGCCTGTCCTCCCACCTGATGTCCTGCTGGGAAGCCGGGCAAACATCACTCCGGGCGGACACACCGGCGGCAGCGTGACAGACGCGACCCCGGCAGGACAACAACAGCCCGACGCGGCGCCCGACGCGGAGTACATCCTTCCGGCGCCACGCCCGAAAGATGCGTCCCGTCCCCGGCACTCCAACTACGACAACGAAGAATGCGGTGCAGGCATGAACCCCGAACAGCATGGAACCGGAGTGGACGGGGAGCAGGAAGCTGCCCCCAGCTCAATCGTCGTCTGCCCGGACGGTCCCCTGATTGTCCGCGGCGACTTTGAGATCCTCACCCCCTCCGGGAATCCCGTGCCGCGGGACCGGAAGACAGTTGCGCTGTGCCGATGCGGAGCTTCCGCCATCAAGCCATACTGCGACGGCACCCACAAGCTCATCAAGTTCCGCACCAGCCCCCCGGCCCGATAGCACCACAGCAACGCCGCGCATCCGCTCGAACCACCAAGCAGCCGCCTGCGCAGCTCACCGAGCTCGCGCGGTCGGCCCGGGGCTCCGGGGTTGGGCGCGTGATGGACCTGGCTCGCCTACAACAGACGTGACCCCCTCTGACATCGTCAGCGGAGATGCGTGTGCACGTCGTCCACGGTCCTGTGCGCGACCATAGGTGAGGAGAAAATCTTGGATGCCCCTCGACACCGTTAATAAGTGTGCTTAGGATTGAGGTTCGAGCACGTGCTCTTCGCGTACAGATCGGCAGTCGGATTTCTCAGACGTTCTGCGGTCTGCAAGCCTTTGGCCTCCCAGCCGTCTTTGGCTGTACTGTCCGGGCCGCAACCTCATTCCCCAGCTCCCCGCGCTGGCTCAGCACTCGTCTATGGGGGACGTCTGCGCCGCCGTTTCCGGATACTGGCACTGCAGCCTTCTGTTTCTGCACGCCTAAAATCTGCGTCTCCTTGGCCACGAACGGGACGGGCAAGAAAGAAAAGAGCGGAAAAGTGAAGGCAGTAGTTTACAAAGGACCGAACAACGTCAGCGTCGAGGACGTTCCGGATGCGAAGATTGAGCATCCCGCCGACGTGCTGGTACGGATCACGTCGGCAAATATTTGCGGCTCCGACCTGCACATGTACGAGGGCCGCACCAGCTTCGAAACCGGACGAACTTTTGGGCACGAAAACCTCGGTGAAGTGGTCGAGGCGGGCCCGGCGGTGAGCAAAGTAAAGGTCGGCGACCGCGTCGTTCTGCCGTTCAACATCGCCTGTGGATTCTGCAAAAACTGTGAACGCGGCTTCACCAATTACTGCCTGACGATGCAGCCCGAACCCAAGCTCGCCGGCGCTGCCTACGGCTTCGCGGACATGGGCCCGTACCAGGGCGGGCAGGCCGAGTACCTCCGCGTACCATACGGTGACTTCAACTGCCTGCGCCTGGGCGAGGACTCCGTGGAGAAAGAACTCGACTACGTCATGGTCGCGGATATCTTCCCCACCGGCTGGCACGCCACGGAAATGGCCGGCGTCTACCCCGGGGATTCCGTCGTTATCTATGGTGCAGGACCTGTCGGTCTCATGGCCGCCTACTCTGCCATCATCAAAGGCGCCGGCAAAGTCATGGTCGTCGACCGCCACCCCGACCGCCTGAAGCTGGCGGAACAGATCGGCGCCATCCCCGTGGATGATTCGAAAGTGGACCCGGTCGAGTTCGTCAAAGACCAGACCATGGGATTCGGGGCAGACCGGGGCTGCGAATGCGTCGGCTACCAGGCGCACGACCCGGCTGGAAACGAACAGCCCAACCTGACCCTGAACCGGCTCGTGGACTCCGTCCGGTTCGTCGGTGGCATCGGCGTCGTAGGGGTATTCCTGCCCCAGGACCCCGGGGGCCCTGACAAACTCGCCAAGCAGGGCCAAGTGGCCTTCGACTACGGAAACTACTGGTTCAAAGGACAAACGATGGGCTCGGGACAGTGCCCTGTTAAAAAATACAACCGGGCCCTGCGCGACCTCATCGCCGGCGGAAAGGCCAGCCCCTCCTTCCTCGTCAGCCACGAGCTGACGCTGGATCAGGCCCCCGAGGGCTACAAGAACTTCGACAACCGCGAAGACGGCTGGACCAAAGTCGTCCTCCACCCGGCCGGGGCCTGAGTGGTCCGCGGAGAGGAGAACGTTCGATGTCCAGACGAACAATTTCAAGGATGTGGTGGTAATGCGGGCAATGGTTTACCGCGGACCGTACAAAGTACGGGTCGAAGAGAAGGACATTCCGAAAATCGAGCACCCGAACGACGCGATCGTGCAGGTCAGCAGGGGTGCCATTTGCGGGTCTGACCTGCACCTATACCACGGGATGATGCCGGACACTCGCGTGGGGATGACGTTCGGGCACGAGTTCGTCGGGACGGTCCATGAAGTGGGATCTTCCGTGCAGAACGTGGCCGTGGGCGACCGCGTGATGGTCCCCTTCAACGTGTACTGCGGCTCCTGCTATTTCTGTTCCCGCGGCCTGTACTCCAACTGCCACAACGTCAACCCGAACGCGACGGCGGTCGGCGGCATCTACGGCTATTCCCACACGTGCGGAGGGTACGACGGCGGCCAGGCAGAATTCGTCCGGGTCCCCTTCGCGGACGTGGGGCCTTCGAAAATTCCGGACTGGATGGATGAAGAGGACGCTGTCCTTCTCACCGATGCCTGCCCCACCGGATACTTCGGCGCCCAGCTCGGCGATATCGCAGAAGGCGACACCGTGGTGGTGTTCGGTGCAGGCCCGGTAGGCCTGTTCGCCGCCAAGTCCTCATGGCTGATGGGCGCAGGGCGCGTCATCGTGATCGACCACCTGGAGTACCGGTTGGAGAAGGCCCGCAGCTTCGCGCACGCCGAGACGTACAACTTCGCCGAGTACAACGACATCGTGGTGCACCTGAAGAAAGAAACCGACTACCTGGGCGCCGACGTCGTTATCGATGCCGTCGGCGCGGAAGCTGACGGCAACTTCCTCCAGCACGTAACCAGCAGCAAGCTGAAGCTGCAGGGCGGCTCACCCATCGCCCTGAACTGGGCCATCGACTCGGTCCGCAAAGGCGGCACGGTATCCGTGGTGGGGGCCTATGGGCCCATTTTCAGCGCGGTGAAGTTCGGCGACGCGATGAACAAGGGCCTGACGCTGAGGATGAACCAGTGCCCGGTCAAACGCCAGTGGCCGCGCCTCTTCGAGCACATCCGCAACGGATACCTCAAACCCAGCGACATCGTGACCCACCGTATTCCGCTGGAACACATCGCCGAGGGCTACCACCTCTTCTCCGCGAAGTTGGACAACATCATCAAGCCGCTCGTCGTCGCCGGCCAGTCCTGAAAGGAGACCTGCACCGTGACCGAGACAGCCACACCATATGTCGCTGACAAACGGATTGCCGGAAGATCCGCAGAAGACCTTCGGGCCCGGATCCCGGGTTGGGGCGCCGACCTTGACCCGGCCGACCGGCCCTCCTACCCCCGGGAGCAACCCGGGATAGAGACGGGCGCGCGCTGGGACTTCCCAGAGCGCCAACCGGAGAAATGGCCCCGGGAACGCTCCATCGAGCACGCCATGCTGCCACCGGTCTTCGGGACCTCAACGCCCCCGGCAGGGGTATCCGGAGCCATCCGCAGACACGCCTACACATACAGCGAAGGCCGGGCCGCGCACTGGCTGCTGCTTGTCGCCGCTGACCGCGTGGACGCCTGGGAACACCACCTGAAATCCCTTGCGACCATGCATCCAGATAACCCCGTCACCGAAACAGGGGTGCTCAGCGAGTTCCGCCGGGGCGGATTCCTCACACGGTTCGGGCAAAAGCGGGCGGACGTCAACCACCAATGGATCGACCCGCTCCTCGTCGGCGGCCCCTGGGTGCTGGCCGGGCTGGGTGCTGTTGCAGCCGTCCGCGCACTGCGAAAGCACGCCACATCCTGAGACCAGTTCCGCCGGGGCGGCGGAAAGGTGGGCACTAACAGCACCAAAGTCCGCGGCGATTCCTGCCGCGGTGACCTGTGCGCACAGGGCACCGCGGCAGGAGTTTCCAACTATGAAGAAAGTCTTGGGTCCTTGGACATACCGTGCTGTTGAGATCCCCCTGACCCCACCAGCGGACCATCGGCCAATCGCGTCGGAAGGAAGCGCCTTTAATGTCGCATCTCGATCGCAAAGCCCTAATGTCGGCCATCATCGGCCTACTTATCGCGTTCGTTCCGGCACTGTTCGGTGCTCCCGAGCTCGGGCCATTAATCGGATGGTCGGCAGCGGGCGGCGTCTTCCTGGCCTGGGCGTGGACAAAAGCGTGGCCCGCCGGGCCGGAGGCTACGGGTGAACTTGCCCGCCACGAAGGCCAATCACGACGGCTCGTGGACTCCCTCATCATCAGCGCGACGTTCATCAGCCTCGTAGCAGTCGTCTTTGCACTGATCCGCAGCCAACAAAAGGATTTCATCGGCGTGGCCGCGGCCATCCTGGCGGCCCTCAGCGTGGTGCTCGCGTGGGCTCTCGTCAACACCGTTTACGCCTTCAAATACGCCAGAATGTACTACCACGACGACCGCCATCACTTCCGCTTCAACCAGGACGAAGACCCGTCCTACAGCGACTTCGCCTACGCCGCATTCTCAACCGGCATGTCATACAACGCGAGCAACGTGAACGAGTCATCCACCCCCTCCCGCCGGATCGCCCTGGGGCACGCTCTACTCTCCTACTTCTTCGCCACCTTCGTCGTCGCCGTGGCGATCAACCTCGTCGTCAGCCTCGGCCAAACCAGCTGACCACCACAAGGGCTGGCGCCGGTTACCAGGAGCAGCCGATCAAGTCAGCTGCGATCGCGAAACTCCACAGCACCAGAAGGGGGTCTATGCCTGCGTGAACAGCGGCCCTGTGTAGGAACAACCATCTCGTTCTAGCACCACACGACCCGCAGCAACTGGCAACTACCCCTGTTTGGGAACGGCCCGAGCGGAGCTCTCGCGTACAACAAGCGTCGGCGCAATGGGGGTGCGGTCAACTTCCTGCCCCTCCATTGCGCCGATGAGAACTTCCATGCTCATCAGCGCCAGAGCGTGAAAGTCCTGCCGCACGGTGGTCAGGGGTGGCAGGAAGTAATCTGAGCCCTCGATGTCATCGAAGCCAACGATGCTCACATCGCCCGGGACCCGCACGCCATTTTCGGCGAACGCGCGAATAAGCCCGAGGGCCGTGTGGTCGCTGGCTGCGAAGACCGCTTGGGGGACCTTGTTTTCACGGACCAGGTTGAGTCCGGTTTGGTAGGCCCAGCGAGGGCTCCAGTCGCCCTCCAGGCAGAGCCCCGGCGGAAGACCCGCGTCACGGAGAGCGGCTTCCCAGCCACGCTTGCGGACCCTCCCGTCGAACCAGTCCATCGAGCCGGCGAGGTGGGCGATGTCCGTGTGGCCTAAGTCAATGAGATGTTGGGTGGCCAGCCGAGCTCCGAGTTCCTGGTTTTCCGAGTATGTAAAGACATTTGGGGTCGACGAGGCCCCCGCTGCTATCATCTCGACCGGCACGCGGCACGCTGCATTCCAGATCGCTGCCGCCATGTCAACCACAGGGGCAATGACGATGATTCCTCCCACGCCCACGTCATCGAGGGTGTCGAGGGCGGGCTGCACGGACTCTGCATAGGGCTGGTCAACGCTGATAACTGTGGTGGCGTAGCCCTTCTTCCGGGCCACGTTCTCAAGGGCCATGAGAGTGCCCACCGGGCCAAACCGGGGGGACCCGTCAGAAAGTATTCCAATCGACGTCGACCGGCTTGTAACCAGCGCGGTCGCCGCCCGGTTCCGCCGGTACCCGATTTCCTGTATGACCTCCAGAACCCGCTGCCTGGTGGAGGCACTGACATCCGGTGCATCGTTCAGGACACGCGAGACAGTGCCAAACGAGACGCCGGCGACATGGGCCACATCGTTGATGGTCGGCTTCCGGCGCAACGGGGCCTCCGGAAGCGGGCCCTTGGCCCCGCGCGGAAATGCAGCGTCTGGCATGCTCTCTCCTGTCTCCCCCTCTCTGCACCGACGCCGGCGGCAGCAGGCATCGTGCGTCCTAATCCTACGTCGACGGGACACTTCTACAGCTTTTCGCTCTGATGGCTGTGATGGTTGACACTCTACTCCGTAAACGTTTACGATCACTTCCGTAAACGTTTACGGCCATCACGGCAGCGGTTACGGATTTGAGCATTCAATGAGGAAGGAGCGCTAGATGCCCGGCACTGTTGCAGACGCACTTGCGCTCGATTCCTGTTTTCGCCTTCGAAATATCCACCGTGGACAATGGGCAAATCTGGCATTGCTCCTTTCGGACGAAGCGGTCGATGATCTCGTCACAGCTGTCCGGACTTTCGTGGCTGCTGGCTCTTCGGCAGTCGTCTGCATCTTTGATGACAACGTCCTTTGGGCCAGCATGATCGTCACCTTTACCGATTCGGGCGGGACACCATCAGCGTCCACCATGGACATCCCGGCTGCCGGACTCGACGGTGAAATGACCAAGGCGGCAGGCCAAGCAGTGAACTGGGTCGAGACCCACCATGGGCCGTGTTCCCTGGGCTTGTTCGTCGATAAAGAGCGTGCACAGACACTGCTGGCGGCGACAGACAAGGCCGGCGCTATTCGCTCGGCCGCAGCCGCCGGTGGCCTTGTACTGTCGCCGATTCCCCCGGCGCTGGCTATAGCCCTCGCCTGATCCACCCCAACCACCCACCCCCAAGCACTGGAGAACAATGATGATCCGCAGGCTTCCCCTTATGGCCGTGGCAGCAGTCCTGTCACTTTCGGTCGCCTCGTGCAGCAGCTCGACATCGGCGACGTCAAACGCCCCTGACGCCGGCGTCTCCGAAAAGGCTCAGCAGGCCCTTGACAAGATCACGGGACAGGTTCTGAGCAAAGGCCCCAACGGCGAGACGCCTTCCCCCGCGTCCGTTGCAGATCTGACGCCCGAGGAGATTGAGAAGGTCAAGGCCCTCAACGCCAAAGCAGCAATCGTGATGCACTACGGCGGCAACGACTGGGCTACGGCACAGGTCAATGGACTTAAGAACGAATTTGAAAAGCTGGGGATCAAGGTCATCGCCACAACCGATGCGAACTTCAAGCCGGACAAGCAGGTCTCGGACCTTGAGACTGTGATGACGCAGGACCCGGACATCATCGTGTCCATCCCCACGGACCCCGTGGCCACGGCGTCCGCCTACAAGAAGGCCTCTGCGGCCGGCACCAAGCTCGTCTTCATGGACAATGTTCCTCAGGGATTGACGGCCGGCAAGGACTACGTGTCCGTCGTCTCAGCCGATAACTACGGCAACGGCGTCGTCTCCGCCCATCAGATGGCTAAAGCGCTCGGGGGCAAGGGAAAGATCGGCCTGGTCTTCCACCAAGCCGACTTCTTCGTCACCAAGCAGCGCCACGAGGGATTCAAGGACACCATCACCAAGGAATACCCGGACATCCAGATCGTGGAGGAAAAGGGCATCGCCGGCCCGGACTTCGCCGGAGATGCCCAGGCTGCCGCCAACGCCATGATCAGCAAGTATCCCGACCTCTCCGGCATCTGGGCGGTGTGGGATGTCCCGGCAGAAGGCGTCATGGCCGCAGCCCGCGCCGCAGGTCGGCAGGACCTGAAGATCGCCACCGAAGACCTCGGCAAAAATGTTGCTATTGCCCTGGCCAAGGACGAACTCGTTGTGGGCCTCGGTGCGCAGGTTCCGTTCGACCAAGGTGTTACTGAAGCACGGCTGGCCGCAGGGGCGCTTCTCGGTAAGGAAGCACCGGCGTACGTGGCGTTGAGCGCCCTCCCGGTTGACCACTCCAACGTCCTCGAGGCGTGGAAGCAGGTCTACCACGAGGACGCCCCGAAGGACATCCAAGAGTCCTACAAGAAGTAGCCAGACCCGACGGTGCGGGGGCCACGCCCCCGCACCGCGCCGAAAGGGCAACAATGAACACCACAGACAATGTCGTCGAGATGCGCTCGATTTCCAAGGGCTTCAACGGCGTTTCCGTGCTGAAGGATGTCAGCTTCGACGTCCGCCACGGCGAGGTCCACGCACTGGCAGGCGGTAACGGTGCCGGAAAATCCACGCTCATGAAGATCCTCCAGGGGGTCTACCAGACAGACGCCGGCGAGATCCTCATCGGGGGAAAGACGGCCTCCATCAACTCGATCCAGGACGCCAAGGCGGCCGGGATCGGGATGGTCTTCCAGGAATTCAGCCTCGTACCCAGCCTCACCGTGGCACAGAACATCTTCCTCGCTGCTGAACCGCTCAGCCGGGGCGGGTTCATCGACGACCGCGCCGCAGTGAAGCGCGCCAAGGAAGTCTTCGCCGAGATGGAGGTCGACGTCGACCCCCGCGCAGAGGTTGCCCGGCTTGGCACCGCATACTGGCAGCTGACCGAGATCGCCAAAGCCCTCGCCCAGAACGCCACCGTGCTGATTATGGACGAGCCGACCGCCAGCCTGGCCCGGCACGAGTCCGAAGCCCTCTTCGAATTGATCGACCGCCTTAAGCAGCGTGGCATCTCAATCATCTACATCTCCCACCGCATGGACGAGGTTTACAGGCTCGCAGACCGGATCACCATCCTTCGTGACGGCCGCCACCTTTTCACCGAGCCTCTGACCGACGTCACTCCCGAGCAGATCGTGGAAGGCATTGTCGGGAAGAAGATCGAGGGCCAGCTTTCCTACCGTGCCCGTAACGTCGACCAGGACGGCGTACCCCTGCTGGAAGTCTGCGGCCTGAATGCCGGCCAACGGGTCCGGGACGTTTCCTTCGCGCTCCGGCCAGGCGAGATCCTCGGCCTGGCAGGACTTATGGGCAGCGGACGCACCGAGCTTGCGCGTGCGCTCTTCGGCATTGACAGAGTGGACAGCGGCGAGGTCCTGCTTCGCGGCGAAAAGGTCACTCTTGCTTCTCCGCAGCAGGCCATCAATGCGGGCATTGCCCTCATCCCTGAAGACCGCAGGGCCCAGGGCCTCGTCCTGGAGCACTCCGTCCAGGACAACCTGCTGCTGCCGCTGCTCGGACAGATCCAGCGGGGCCCCCTCCTGGATGGGACCAAGGGCAAGGAGCTGTCCTCGTCACTGATCAAGAGATTCGCAGTCAAGGTAGCCCACCCACACCGGCCAGTACGGCTGCTCTCGGGCGGCAATCAACAGAAAGTGGTCATCGCCAAGTGGCTGGGCACCGACCCGGACATCCTGATTCTGGACGAGCCGACGGCCGGTGTCGATATCGGCACCAAAAGCGAAATCCTGGACATGATCCGGGAGCTGGCCAGTACCGGCAAAGCGGTCATCGTCATCTCCTCCGAGTATCCCGAACTACTCGCGGTCAGTGACCGCGTCCTCGTCCTCAAGGACGGCTCCATTATCCGCGACATCCCCCGCAGCGAGATCGCTGACGAGGAATATCTCCAACTTGCAGTCCAGGGAGTCTGAACAGTGAGCAAGGCAAATACCATCGCGCCCCGGGACACCGCGGCATCCCGTAATTTTGGCACCGTCCTGAAAGAACTCGACTGGCGCCGCTACGTTATTTACATCGGCTTCGTCGTCGTATTCCTTTTCTTCGCGGTTCTGCTGCGCGATCACGGCTTCCTGTCGCCGAACAACCTGCTGAACATCTTCCGGCAGACGGCCACCATCACGGTCATCGCAGTGGGTATGACCTACGTGATCGCGTGCGCGGAAATCGACCTGAGTGTCGGATCCGTCGCGGGCCTCTCCAGTGTCTGCACTGCGATGGCCCTCTCCCAGTGGGGCCTGGTCCCCGGCATTCTTGCCGGACTCGCCGTCGGGCTCGTGGTCGGATCGCTCAACGGCGCCCTCGTCAGCCTCCTTGGCATCCCCTCCTTCCTGGTGACCCTCGGCATGCTCGGGATAGCTGCCGGCGTTGCGCAGTGGATCACCGCCTCTGCGCCGCAACCGATCCTGAACGATACGTTCAACACACTGTTCGGGTCCGGCAACTTCGGCCCCGTTCCCGGCCTTGTCGTCTGGAGCGCCATCTTCGTTGCCATCGGCGCCGTCGTGCTGAACCGCACCAGGTTCGGCCGGCAGGTACTGGCCACAGGCGGCAACCGCAACGCGGCAGAGTTCACCGGCATCAACACCAAGCGCATTAAATTCCAGGTGCTCCTCATCTCGGGCATGGTCGCAAGCGTCGCCGGCATGTTGTACGCCGGCCGCCTCCAGTCGGGCCGATTCCAGTGGGGAGCCGGCGACGAACTCTCCGCCATCGCCGCAGTCATCCTGGGCGGAACCAGTCTTTTCGGCGGGTTCGGCTCTATCGTCGGAACTCTTTTCGGTGCCCTGCTGATTGGCCTGATCAACAACGGGCTGATCCTGGCCGGGCTGGACAGCAGCCAGCAGCAGGTGGTCCGTGGCGCAATCATCATCCTCGCCGTAGCCCTCGCCCGAAAGAAGTAGGGACCATGGCTTCGATGCCACGAGCCGGAATCATCGGCACAGGATTCATGGGCTCCGTCCACGCCCACGCGGTGCGCACAGCAGGAAGCACCATCAGCGCAGTCGCCGGGAGCAGCCACGCTTCCGCTGAGGTGGCGGCGGCCAAGCTGGGCGCCCGGGCGGCGGCCACTTCGCCCGAAGCACTGATCGCACGCGATGATGTCGACGTCGTCCACATCTGCACCCCTAACACCACCCACGCGGACCTGGCGCGAAAGGCTATCGCCGCCGGGAAGGCCGTGGTCTGCGAGAAGCCCCTCGCCACCAGCGTCGAGGATGCCCGCGAACTGACAGAGCTCGCCGATCGCGCAGGCGTGGTCGCCACCGTACCCTTCGTCTACAGGTTCTATCCGGCCGTCCGGGAAGCGCGTGACCGCATCGCACGCGGTGAGGCCGGACGACTCTGGCTGTTGCACGGCTCGTACCTGCAGGATTGGCTGGCCGGTGCAGAAGCCACGAACTGGCGTGTCGACCCGGCGCTAGGCGGGGCGTCCAGGGCTTTCGGTGACATCGGCGTGCACTGGTGTGACCTGATGGAGTTCACTACCGGCCACCGAATCACCCGCATTATGGCCAGGACAAGCCGGGCCCATGACCAACGCGAAACCGGCGGCACGTTGTCCACTGTTGCCACGGAGGACGGTGCAGTGCTCCTGTTCGAGACCGATCTGGGGGCAACGGGTTCGCTGGTGGTCAGCCAGGTCAGCCCGGGGAGGAAAAACCGTCTGTGGTTCTCCTTCGACGGAACAGAGGCGTCCTTCAGCTTCAACCAGGAGCGGCCGGACACCCTGCACATCGGACGCGCAGACTCCAGCACCCACCTTCCCGTGGGGCCACAAACCCTCTCCACCACCGGCGGCCGGCGCTACGCGACACTCCCACCGGGCCATCCCCAGGGATACCAGGACAGCTTCAACGCATTCGTAGCAGACACCTATGCGGCGGTGCAGGGCCAGGACCCCGAGGGCTTGCCCACGTTCCGTGATGGTCTCCGCGCCGCACTCCTGACCGGGGCACTCGTCAGGAGCGCAGCCCACGAAACATGGGTTGACGTTCCCGGGATCGGCAACCCGCTCGACTCCTTCAAGTTCTCCCCGGCAGTTGAAAGGCAGAAGCAATGAAACTCGGTTACTGTTCCATCACCTGGGGCGGCGTCGTCGGCCACCCCCAAGGCGTGACAAGCGTCAAGGACCTCTTCTACATGACCCACGGATCCATGAAGGACGCCGTCCGGGACATCGCCTCCGTCGGCTACGAGGGGGTAGAGATGTTCGACGGCAACCTGGCCGAATACGCCGACAGGCCCGAAGAACTCAAGGAGATCCTCAGCAGCAACGGCGTGGCGCTGACCAGCGTGTACACGGGCGCGAACTTCATCTACGCTGACATCCTCCCGGACGAGATGCACCGGATCCAGCGGGCCGCTGAACTGGCAGCGACCTTCGGAGCGGAACGGCTCGTAGTGGGCGGCGGGGCAAGACGGGCGGCCGGAACCAGGGAAGACGACTACCTGCGCCTCGGTGAAGCCCTGGACAGGGTTACCGACATCGCCGAGAGCTTCGGACTCTCCGCGAGCTACCACCCACACCTGAGCACCATCGTCGAAAGTCCGCAGGAGCTGGAAAAGCTCATGCCGCTCACCCGTATCGGCTTCTGCCCGGACACCGCCCACCTCGCAGCCGGCGGAGCGGACCCGGCGGCAGTCATACGGAAGTACCCCGACAGGATCCAGCACGTCCACCTCAAGGACTACCAGCGGGAGCCGTTCAACTTCCTCCCCCTCGGCCAAGGGGAACTCGATTTCCCGGACATCATCGCCGCCATCCGTGAAAGCGGATACGACAGCTGGCTGATGGTCGAGCTCGATAACTACGACGGCGACCCCAAGGCCGCGGCGGAAATCAGCAGGAAGTACCTCGAGAACATCCTCTGACCCCATTTTTCACCCCACGGGAAGCCACAGCCGGCACGCCCGTACATCCCGGAAGGAACAGGATTCACATGCAGAACCTCAACGTCGGCCTCATCGGAGGCGGCTTCATGGGCAAAGCCCATTCCCTGGCCTATGCCGCCATGCCCATGTTCTTCTGGCCGGCACCGGCATTGCCGGTCCGCAAAATCATCGCCGAAGCCAACGAGGACCTCGCCGCCGAGGCGGCCCGCCGCTTCGGTTTCGAAAATTCCACCTCGGATTGGCGCAGGATTATCGACGACCCGGACATCCACGTCGTGGATATCGCAACGCCCAACCACCTCCACGCCGAAATTGCCATCGCCGCCGCCGAAGCGGGCAAGCACATCATCTGCGAAAAGCCCCTGGCCCGCACCGGCGAGGAATCCAAGGCCATGTATGACGCCGTTAAGGACAAGAACATCGTCCACATGGTTGCCTTCAACTATCGGCGTACCCCTGCAGTCGCGCTGGCAAAGAAATACATCGAAGAAGGCGCGATCGGCCAAATCCTCAGCTTCCGCGGAACCTACCTGCAGGACTGGAGCGCTGACCCCAATTCGCCACTGTCCTGGCGTTTCCAGAAGTCGATCGCAGGTTCCGGCGCCCTCGGTGACATCGCAACACACGTCGTGGACATGGCCCGGTACCTCGTGGGCGAATTCAGCGCCGTCAATGCCCTTCTCTCGACCTGGATCCCGGAACGGCCGCTTCAGACAGGCGGGGCGGACGCACTCGGCACCGTACGGGGCGGGGAGGGCCCCAAGGGGCAGGTCGATGTCGATGACGAAGTCATGACCATGATCCGTTTCGCCAACGGCGCCGTAGGATCCATTGAAGCGACCCGCAACGCCCACGGCAGAAACAACTACATCACCTTCGAGATCCACGGAACCGAAGGCAGCATCGCCTTCAACTACGAACGGCGTGACGAACTGCAGGTGTGCTTTGCCTCGGACCAGGCCGACCGCCGCGGATTCCGGACCGTCTACACCGGGCCGGCCCACCCGTACGGCGAAGGCCTGTGGCCGATTCCGGCGCTTGGCATCGGCTACGGCGAAACGAAGATCATTGAAGCCCACGACTTCTTCAAAGCCATCGCAGAAGGCGGCAGCGTCAGCCCCAGCTTCGCAGACGGATACCAGGTCGCCCTGATCGACGATGCGATCGTCGAGTCCGCTGCCAAAGAATCGTGGGTTGAGGTCCCGCAGATCGACGCCTGACCCATCCATCTCGGGAGGGGCGGCAATCCGCCCCTCCCCGGGACCGTCAAGGACCGCAGATGACTGAACCCCTTCTGACCCGCCAAAGCACCGATGAAGTCTGGCTTATGCCCGTCTTCATCGCCAAAGATGGATTCGAAGCCGAGCTTGAAGAAGTCCTCCTGACCCTGCAAACGGCAAGCCGCAAGGACCCTGGGTGCCTGCACTACAGGGTCTTCGCCGACGCCCACAGACCGGGAACGTTCGTCCTTTTCGAAGGATGGTCCCGTTCGGAGGACCTAAAGTCGCATAACAGGGAGAGCCACGTCAAGGATTTCGTGACGCAGGTGGAGCCACTGTTGATGGTCCCCTTCTCCGTAACTCCCCTCAACCCCCTCCCCCGAACCACCGGCGCCACCGAAGGAGCCTGACCATGCCCCGCCCGTTTACCCTGTTCACCGGCCAGTGGGCCGACCTGCCCCTCGAGGAAGTGGCCAAGCTGGCTTCCGGTTGGGGCTACGACGGCCTGGAAATCGCGGTCTCCGGCGACCACCTGGACGCCTGGCGCGTGGACGAACCCGGCTACGTCGAGTCCAAGATCGAACTCCTGGACAAGTACAACCTCAAGGTCTGGGCCATCTCCAACCACCTCAAGGGCCAGGCCGTCTGCGATGACCCCATCGACTTCCGCCACGAAGCCATCGTCGGCTCCAAAGTCTGGGGCGACGGGAACCCCGAAGGCGTCCGCCAGCGCGCCGCCGAGGAACTCAAGCACACCGCCCGGCTCGCCCGCGCGCTGGGCGTGGACACCGTCGTCGGGTTCACCGGATCCTCCATCTGGCAATACGTGGCCATGTTCCCGCCCGTCCCCGAAAAAGTCATCGACGCCGGCTACCAGGACTTCGCCGACCGCTGGAACCCCATCCTGGACGTCTTCGATGACAACGGCGTCCGCTTCGCCCACGAAGTCCACCCCAGCGAGATCGCCTACGACTACTGGACCACCCAGCGCACCCTCGAAGCGATCGGCCACCGCGAAGCGTTCGGGCTGAACTGGGACCCCTCGCACATGATGTGGCAGGGCATCGATCCCGTGTCCTTCATCTGGGACTTCAAGGACCGGATTTACCACGTGGACTGCAAGGACACCAAGATCCGCCAGACCGGCCGCAACACCGTCCTGGGTTCCCACCTGGCCTGGGGCGACCCGCGCCGCGGCTGGGACTTCGTCTCCGCCGGCCGGGGCGACGTCCCTTGGGAAGCATCGTTCCGGGCCCTGGCCGCCATCGGCTACGACGGACCCATCAGCGTCGAATGGGAGGACGCCGGCATGGACCGCCTCCACGGCGCCCCCGAAGCCCTCGCAGCCCTCAAGAAATACGACTTCCCCGCCTCCCAGACCAGCTTCGACGCCGCCTTCAGCAGCAAGGACTAAACGGGGCATCCGATGGTACCGCTGCCCGTTTTGGTTCGCCGCAATTACAGGAAGCACCCCTGTGATTGAACCGCGGCCGAACTTTCTCCCGCGCGTAGTTGCGGTCAGGCGGCCGGGAAGCTGACCGCGATGGTGGTTCCGCCTCCCGGAGTTTCCGTAAGCGTCAGGTCCCCGCCGTGGGCTTTGGCGATGGCGCTGCTGGTGGCCAGACCGAGGCCTGTGCCCGGGCCGTCACCGTCCCGGTGGAGCCGCACCAGCGGTTCAAGGACTTTCGCCCGATCCTCGGGTGCGATCCCCTTGCCGTTGTCGGCGACGCGAAGAGTCGAACCGTGATAGTTGGACGCCCCGGTGATGCGAATGTGGAGGTCCCGGTGGGCGCTTCGGTAATTCATGGCGTTAGAGAGCAGGTTCTGCAGCAAAATTCGTAGTTGTCCGCGGTCTGCGTGGACAGTGAGGTCCTGCACGTCCACTATGTTCTGGCCGGCAAGGCCAAGATCCCACATCACTTCATCTACCGCGACACGGACAGAGACCAACTCCGGTTTAACGCTTCCGCCCACGCGGGAATAGCTCAGGACGTCCTGCAGCATTGCAAGCATCCGGCGGCCCGAGGCGCCGATGCTGTCCAGGTCTTCGGTGGCTCCGGGAACGGCCTGGATGTTGGGGTCGTCCTCCAGAATCTCCAGGTATCCCAGCATTGTGGTCAAGGGGGTCCGCAGGTCGTGGCTCACCCGGCCTGCGAATCCAGTCAGGCGGGCGTTGCTTTCCTCCAGCTCCATGTAGGCCCGGTCGAGCTGGGCTGTCCGGTGTTGCAGCTCCAGCAGCTCCACTACCTGTTTAGCGAGGATCTCCAGCATGTCAATTTGCCTTGGCGGCAGTTCCTGGGCAGCTTCGGAAAAGACGCAGAGGGTGCCCAGCACGAAGCCTGATTCCGTTTCCAGCGGGATGGAGGCGTAGAAGCGGACGTTGCCGATGGCGCCGGTTACGAACGGGCTGTCGGCGAAGCGGGGATCCCGGGAAGCGTCAGCGACGACCGTCTTCTGGCCGGACAGGAAGACTTTGGCGCACATTGAGTCGTCGCGCGAGCATACGCCGGGCTCCACCCCCCAGGAGCCGATCTGGTGCTGATGCCCGGAGCTGATGATGTTGACCACCCCAAACGGGGCATCGCAAAGCTGTGTAGCGAGCCGGACAAGATTTTGCAGAGCAGACAACACTGCCGCATTCGGCAGCAGGGGCGAACCAAGGGACGGGTCGAGCCCGTACTCCAGCAGCTCAATGTCACGGCTGATGTCGTTACCGAAAGCCAGCCGTCCTCCTGCATTTGTCACTAAGCCCCCCAGCCCGTCCCAATACTCCCCGTGATCATATCCCGAACAAGTGCATTGGCGGCCGAATGGGAGAAGGCCCCTTCGGCGTAAGCCGGACCGACCGGTCTGTCTGTTTCGGGTAGTGCCTGCTGGTGATGGAACACATTTGGAAGGAACCCGGATGGCCAGCCGCAATGAGCTGCACTTCGAGCGTCGTCAGGGAGGTGCCCGGGTTGCTGATCCGGTCCATCAGCAACGGCGTCCCCTATGGGGCAGCAGACGATGAATTAGTGCAAGGAAGGCACTGTCGCCGGTGCCACCGATCTGAGTGGTCTACCCATTCAGCCAGGCGACCGCCTCGTCCATTGATGTGAAGAACCGCGTCTGACACGAATGCGTATGCCGAGAGGCATAAAAGGTCGCGATGACTTCGTCCACGGGGTTGGCACCCACGAGGGCCATTCGCGCGAGCGGCCACGGTGCTGCAAAAATCTCTGTGGCGCGGCGATCGATCCACTTCATGCTGGCCATTTCCACCAGCATAGGGAGGGCACGCCCTGAACTCAGCTCAGCGGCGCGACTCTTCAGCGCGGTCGCTTCGATTTCAGTGACCACTGCTCCGGGCCTCCATCGCACATGCAAGTAACCGTGACGCGAGAGATCAACAGCCACGATTTCGCTTTCTTGCCCATTCAGTTCCAAGACAACTCCTCAACACCGTACGCAAGGCGGCCTTGCTGAGTCAGCAGTCACAAATCCTCGTCGCAGGTTCACTGGGTCCATTTTCCTGTCACTTCCATGAGTTCAGATACTCATTCAATCCCCCGGCCAGGATGCGGTACAGGATTACCTGACAAAGTCTTGAACAACACAGGCTGTCACCCTATGGGCATTTGGTGCCCACCCGAAGCGCGCGCTGCTGCGGCTCATCCGGAGGGTTCGACTGCGCCGTTCCCCCGGTCCTTGCTGGACCCTGATTGGTGGCCGCGTCCCTGCTCCCACACGGATGTCAGTGCCCGCAGGGGATCGACCAAGCCCTCCACAACCCAGGGCGGGGCTTCGGCAAGTAGGGCATCTTCGAGGGCGAGCTGGGCGGGAATCACCTCGTCCACGAGCGCGGTGCCAGCGTCGGTCAGGACGAGCAGGGACGAGCGGCCGTCGGCCGGGTTGGCCGTCCGGCTCAGCAATCCCCGAACCTTTAGGGCGTTCAGCCGCATGGTGATCGCGGAGCGTGGGACAAGCAGCGTCTGGGCCAGTGTCGTTGGGCTCAGAGGGTCGTCCGTGCGGCGCAGCGCTGAAAGCACGTCCAGCTCGCCGCGGGTGAGCCCGTAATCGGCGAGGAAGGCGTCGCTGGCTTCGAGGATGAGGCGGGAAGCGCGCAGCACGCGGTGGATCACCCCGAGGCTGGTGAAGCTCAGGTCGGGGCGTAGCCGGGCCCACTCACGCTGCATCTGGTCCACGACATCGCCGTGATCGGCAGGTACGTCTGGGTCCTGATCCATCCGGCTCCTCCCAGTCCTGCGGCCCCCGCCTAGGTCAATCACAACAGTAATTCACAAGTGTAGTAACTTTAAAGTACTTCATTCCTGTACTACTTCGGAGGGTTACGATGACGCAAGCCACGCCCGCGCGGTCCTGGTGGGCGGCGGTCTTCGACCTCGGCCCGCATGCCGGTGCCCACTGGACGGCTCTGCGCGCAAGCTTGGCGATCTTCGGGCCGCTGATGGCTTGCGTGGCGTCCGGTCGCGGCGACCTGCTGCTGTATGCAGCGATCGGTGCCTTCACCGCCCTGTACGGCCGGCACGAGCCGGCCCGGGTACGCCTGGGGATGCAGGCGCAGGCGGGCGTGGTGCTGGTGGTCGGCGTCGTCGTCGGCGCCCTCGTGGCCACCGTCCCGTTCCGGCTCTGGCTGCTCGTCCCGGTCGCGGCCGTCTGGGCCGGTGCCGCGGTAGTCCTGTCCGAGCTGGGCCGATGGCATCCGGCCGGAGCTCTCAACCCGGTCTTCGCCCTGACAGCCTCGGCCACGGTCCCGATCGCGCCGGGCACAGTACCCGCAGCCGCCCTCGCTGCCGCTGGGGCGGCCCTCTTCGCGCTACTGCTCGCCCTCCCCGGCCGTACCGCGCGCGACAGCGGCGGCCCGGTGCGAGACGGCGGTGCCCCGGTGCGGGATCGGTTCCTGTGGCGCGGCCTGCGCCCGTCCCACCCGGCGGGCCGTCACGCCTCCCGCTATCTGCTCGGTATCGCCGGTGCCGGCTTCGCCGTCGCGACCAGCGGCATCGGCCACCCCTACTGGACTTTTGTTACGGCATCCGTCCCCATGTCTGCACCCAACCTGTACGCCCGCTTCACGCGCGCTGCCCAGCGGGTGATAGGCACCGCAGCCGGACTCGGCGTCGCTGCCCTCGTTCTGGCCGCCCACCCCAGCGGCTATGCCGCGGTCTTCGTGATCGCCGTGCTCCAGGCGTGCACCGAGCTGACCACCGGGCGCAACTACAGCCTCGGCCTGGTCTTCTTCACGCCGATGGCCCTTCTGCTCGGCGACCTCATGCTGCCGGCCTCGATCGGCACCCTCCTGACGCAGCGCGCCCTCGAGACCGTCATGGGCCTCACGATCGCCTTAGCCGCCACTGTCATCACCCAGGAAAGGCGCACTCCTGCGAGCCGGACACCACCACGCGATAATCGGCTCCACCACATGTAAAGGCCGCCACGATCTAGCACCGAGAAGACGCCTCTGGTCGGCGCGTAAAATCAGGTGGAGGGCGGACCGTACATGATTCGGTGCGCCGGTTTTGCTTCCGGGTGGCGCTGCTGTTTATCCCTTGGTACGTCGGTCGTCGTCAAGGTCGATGGTTCCTTGCCAAGCGAACCCGTTCGACGGGACCGTTTCCTTCTGAACGACCGGATGTTCTTCGTGAAGGTCCACTTCGTGCTACGTTCCCCTGCGCATTTCGCCGCGACGATGCGGGATCCGGAGACACCATTATCTGAGGGTACCTTCGCCGCCGCTGCTAGCCCGCGTAGGGGTCGGCGATGCCGATGTACTGGGTGTAGAGGTACTCCTCGATTCCCTCGAGCCCGCCCTCACGGCCCAGGCCGGACTGCTTGACGCCGCCGAACGGCGCGGCGGCGTTGGAAATCACGCCGGCGTTCAGTCCGAGCATGCCGGTTTCGAGGCGTTCACCCATCCGGATGCCCCGGTTGAGGTCCTTGGTGAAGACGTACGCCACCAGGCCATATTCGGTGTTGTTGGCCAGGCGTACGGCGTCGTCCTCGCTGGAGAACGTGATGATGGGGGCTACCGGGCCGAAGATTTCCTCCGACAGGATCCGGGTGCCTTCGCTGACTCCCGAGAGGATGGTGGGCTGGTAGAAGTAGCCCGGGCCGTCCACCGGCGCCCCGCCGAGGACAGCCTTCGCGCCGGAGGCAACGGCGTCGGAAACCAGTTCGTGCACCTTGTCCCGGCTCTTGGCATCGATCAGCGGGCCCACTTTGGACTCGGGCTCGGTGCCGCGGGCGGTGGTCATCTCCTTCATCTTCGCGGCGAACTTCTCCGCGAATTCGGTGGCCACGGATTCGTGCACGATAAACCGGTTGGCAGCGGTGCAGGCCTCACCCATGTTGCGCAGCTTGGCCAGCATTGCACCGGCGACGGCCGCATCCAGGTCAGCATCGTCGAAGACGACGAACGGAGCGTTGCCGCCGAGTTCCATCGACGTCCGGAGCACGGTTTCAGACGCATCGGCAAGCAAACGGCGGCCCACTTCGGTGGACCCGGTGAAGGAAAGCTTCCGCAGCCGGGCGTCCTTGATCAGCGGACCGGTCGTGGCGCCGGCGGTGGACGTGGGAATGACGTTCAGGACACCGGCGGGCAGTCCGGCTTCCTGCATCACGGCGGCGAACAGCTGCGACGTCAGTGGCGTCAGGTTGGCCGATTTCAGGACCATGGTGCAGCCGGCGGCGACGGCCGGTGCGATCTTGCGGGTGGCCATGGCCAGCGGGAAGTTCCACGGAGTGATCAGCAGGCACGGGCCAACAGGCTTCTTGGTCACCAGCAGGCGGGACTTGCCGTCCGGGGCAACGGAGTAGCGGCCGAACGCGCGGACCGCTTCCTCGGAGAACCAGCGCAGGAACTCTGCACCGTAGGTGACCTCGCCGCGGGCCTCGGCCAGGGGCTTGCCCATTTCCATGGTCATCAGCAGCGCGAAGTCCTCGGCGCGCTCGGTCACAAGCTCGAATGCCCGGCGCAGGATCTCGCCACGCTCGCGCGGCGGAACCTTTGCCCACGACTCCTGCGCAGCCACCGCAGCGTCCAGGGCCGCGGCACCGTCTTCGGCGCCGGCGTCGGCAATGCTCAGCAGCACCTTGCCGGTGGCGGGATCCTCAACGTCGAACGTCTTGCCGGAAGCGGCATCACGCCACTCGCCATTGATCAGCAAACCGGTGGGAACGGAGGCCAGAAGGGCGGCTTCACGGTCGGCGTTTATTGACATCGTTCTATCTCCAAGGGTTTGAAGCAAGTTATGGCGGTGGGCCCGCGACCTTCAGCAGTTTGGTGCGGTCCGATTGTCAAAGGCATGGCACGAAGGGGTTGAGTCTTTGTGCATCGTCCGCCATTGAGGTGGCAGCGTCGGCGCCCACCTGCTTGGGGTTGGCGCCGACGCCAGGGGTGAGGGCCAGCTAGGCTGGGACGTTGGTCTTGGTCCGGATCAGGTCTAGGGCCTGAACGAGGTACCCCTTGAAGACCGGGTAGTTTTCGCTCATCGGGAAGTGCCCGATAGCCTTCATCTCGATGAACTCGGCACCCGGGATTTGGCTGGCGGTACGGGCTCCGTCTTCAGGCGTAGTGAGGTAGTCGTACTCGCCGGTCATCAAGACCACCGCGCATTTATCGGTCTGAATTTCGCCGAGTTTGCCGCGCAGATCGTGGTCTACCGAGTAGAAGTAAAGGTCACCCTTGAACGCCTCGGAACCCTGTGTGTAGTAGAACCAGGTCTTCCAACGGTCAGCCTCCGGCGATTGCGGGGCCATAAGATCCCAGGTGCCGCTGCCGCACACCTGTGCGGCATTGGCATGGGGGTGCTGCCACCAGTCGAGGTAGAACCCCGGTGAGTAGTCCGCCCCCTCTACGGGGACGACGGCGTCGAACCTTTCCGGGAAGCGGTGGGCGAGCTGCAGCGCCACGTTTCCGCCGAAGGAGGATCCCATGAAGATGGGGTCGACCAGTTCCAGTGCATCGACGAGGGCGACGATGAAGTTGGCGAAGTGGTCAGCGCTGAGCTGGTACTCCTCGGTCCACCACTGGGTGTTTTCAGGCGGGTCTGATTTGCCGTGGCGGGGGAGGTCGTAGGCGATGACGCGGTAGTTGGCGGTGATCTCCGGGTCCTCCAGCAGGCCGCGCCACTGGTGGTTGTGGGCTCCGGCGGTGTGCTGGCAGACCAGGGGCTGGCCCTGGCCGTTTTCGAGGTAGAAAACCTTGTATTCGAGGCCGTCCACGTCGACGGTGACGTAGTGGCCGGTGACGGGGGAAACTTTGCTCATGTCAGGAACTCCTATGGTCTAGACGGGTGCGCCGGTGGAGCGCAGCAGTTCGATCTGGCGGGTGAGGCATCGCAGGTTCTGCATCAGGACCAGGACATCGCCCTCCAGCTTCATGTCGCGCTGGAACGTGGCGGCCCAGATGCCGTGGTACATGGGAGCCGGGACGGGCTTGCCGAATTCACCCCAGGTGTGGGCGCTGGCCCGGATGGCGAATTGGTACGGCACCTCGATGGGTCCCGGGTCCACGGAAATCTGGGCGATGGTGCCGGACACCACCTGGACAATGAAGGTGTGCGCCTCCATGTCCAGCAGGTAGGAGCATGTGAAGTACTTTCCGTGGGCCTGAATTTCCGGGTCCTGGTTGTTGGCCTCGGTGAAGCTCTGAACCCAGGATTCCACAGAAGGGGCACGTGTTGCGACCGTCATTTCGTTGTTCCTCTCATTGGTCTCGCGGAGGGTCGGGCTTCTCTGTCCGAGCCTCGAAAGCGGGGTTTCTGGAGTGCCTTTACGGCTGTCTCCGATGGCAACCCTTCGCTGTTTCCATTGCAGCCCTCGTCGCCCCGAACCGTCCAATACTTGTCCCCTATCCACCGATAGCCTGAAACTATTGGACCCCGATTGTGGCGGAGCTTACAGTTGAACGATGCAGCAGCCCCAGCTGGACCTGCGCGTCCTGCAGTACTTCGTCGCCGTTGCGGAAGACCTGCATTTCGGGAGAGCCGCTGCCCGACTTCATATCGCGCAACCATCCCTCAGCGTACAAATACGGAAGCTTGAACACTCGCTTGGCACTCCCCTGCTGATCCGGACCAGCCGCAGCGTCTCCCTGACCGGAGCAGGGGATGTACTGCTGGGTGAGGCCAAGCGCCTTTTGTCCGCCGCGGAGCGCGCAGTCTCGTTGACGCGTGGGGTGGCTAGCGGCGTGCGCGGCACGCTCATAGTCGGCTTCCAGGCCAACGCGGCGGCTGAACTGACCCCGCGAATCCTCGCCGCGTTTAAGAACAACCACCCGGAAATCCACGTGCAGATGAGGTCCTTCGATTTCGCTGACCCTACAGCGGGGTTAGCCGATGGAAGCGCCGACGTGGCATTTGTGCGGCCGCCCCTGCCGGCGGCTGACTGGCTCGCCATGGAGACGCTTTTCGTTGAGCCGCGGGTCCTCGTAGTTGCCAGCACTTCCCGCTTTGCCGGGCTGTCCGAAGTTTCGGTGGAACAGGTCGTTGATGAGTCCTTCGTCGCCCGCAAAGCTCCGGATAAGTGGAGGGATTTCTGGCTCGCAACCCAGGCCCGGGGCGGACAGCCGGTTCGTCTGGGCACGCAGGTAGCTACTGTTGACGAGTGTTTCGAAGCCATCATGGGTGAGCGGGGCATTGCGTTCACCCAGGCCTCCACCCAGCGTTTCTATGACCGTCCGGGGCTATCGTTCATCCCAGTCAGGGATGTGCCGCCCTCTCCTCTGTCGATTGCATGGCGCACGGATGTCAACGACGGGCTGGCACGTGAGTTCGTGGAGACCGCCCGGACCTTGGCCTCTTTCGGGGGCGTCCCGAATCTCGTCGAATCCCGTCTGACTGCATAGGTATCCTCTTTGCCCCCGGCTAAGGGCCACTGACGATCGCAGTGGGCAACTGCCCGCCGTCATCCGTTTTTTGTGCTACTTCCTGAGTGCATCTTCCAGCCAGGACCTCAGCACCGGCGCGGGAGCTGCGCCAGCCTGCCTCGCGACGATCTTGCCGTCGACGATAACCATCAAGGTTGGCACTGCCTGAATCGAGAATCTGGCCGAGAGCTGCGGCGAGTGGTCCACATCGACCTTCACAAGTTTGATCTGCCCCGCCCGTTCGTGTGCCAACTGGTCCAGCGCAGGGCTGACCATCCGGCAGGGTCCACACCACACCGCCCAAAAGTCCACCAGGACCGGAACACCATGCCGTTCGGCGATCTCGCTGAAGTCGTCGTCGCCCGCTTCAACCACCCACGGAAGCTCCCGGTGGCAACTCCCGCAGCGTGGCCGGCCGTCGGCGGCAGCCGGAACGCGGTTGGATTTGCCACAGTGCGGACACTTGATGATTGCCTTATTCATGCGGTTCCGGCCTCTTCCATTTCCCTAGTGGCGTAGTCCACCAAGAGCTCACCATCGGCTGCTGTCACCGTCACGACTCCCCCCTCGGCGATGCTGCCGCGCAGGAGGGCCCGGCCCACCTCCGTTTCCACTACACGGGAGATAAAGCGGCGCAGTGGACGGGCTCCGTAGATCGGATCGAAGCCACGTTCGGCAATCAGCAGGCGCGCCTCATCGGTCAGGTGCAGTTCGACCTGCTGTTCGGCCAGCCGTTGCCGCAACTGTTGGAACTGCAGGTCCACAATGCGTTCGATCTGCGCCAGACCGAGCGGCGTAAACAGCACGATATCGTCCACACGGTTCAGGAACTCAGGGCGGAAGTGGCCCCGGAGCTCCCCCATCACCATGCTGCGCGCCTCCTCGGTGATCGTCCCGCCTTCGGTGGAACCCTCCAGGAGATATTGGGAACCGATATTGGAGGTCATGATGATCACGGTATTGCGGAAATCAACGGTCCGCCCCTGGGAGTCCGTAACCCTGCCGTCGTCCAGGACCTGCAAAAGGGTGTTGAAAATATCCGGGTGGGCCTTTTCCACCTCATCGAAAAGCACCACCGAATAAGGCTTGCGGCGTACGGCCTCGGTGAGCTGGCCGCCCTCGTCATAGCCTATATAGCCCGGAGGGGCACCCAAGAGCCGGCTCACGGTGTGACGCTCCTGGTACTCGCTCATGTCCAGCCGGATCATTGCGTTTTCACTGTCGAAAAGAGCCGCGGCAAGTGCCTTGGCAAGTTCGGTCTTGCCGACGCCTGTCGGTCCCAGGAAAATAAACGATCCGATGGGCCGGCGCGGGTCGCGGATGCCGGAGCGGGCACGGATGATGGCATCCGTGACCGCACTGATTGCTTCTTCCTGGCCGATCACACGGGCGCGCAGGATCTCGTCCAAATGCAGGACTTTCTCGCGTTCCCCCTGCTTCAGCCGGGCCACCGGTATGCCTGTCCAGGCCGCGACGATGTCGGCGATCTCGTCCTCCGTCACCACTTCGCGGAGCAGGCGTTTCTCCCCCTGCTTCGCGGCCAGCCGTTCCTCCTCGGCGGCCAGGCGCCGTTCGAGATCGGCAAGTTTGCCGTAACGCAGCTCCGCTGCCCGGTTGAGGTCGTAGTTCCGCTCTGCTTCCTCCGCTTCCTGCCGCACGCGCTCCAGTTCAGTGCGGATGTCCTGCAGCTTGTGGATCGCCTGGCGCTCGGCTTCCCATTGGGCCCGCTTCGCATCGGCCTCGCCGCGCAGGTCCGCCAATTCACGCCTCAGCTCCTCGAGCCGGGCCTTACTGGCCGGATCGGACTCCTTGGAGAGTGCCGCCTCTTCTATTTCGAGCCGCGTGACCTTCCGGGTGAGCTCATCCAGCTCCGCCGGCATCGAATCGATCTCGGTGCGCAGCCGGGCGCACGCCTCATCCACCAGGTCAATCGCCTTGTCCGGGAGGAACCGGTCAGTGATGTACCGGTGGGATAGGGTGGCCGCAGCCACCAGGGCACTGTCCTGGATCCGTACGCCGTGGAAGACTTCAAGCCTCTCCCGGAGCCCGCGAAGAATGGAAATGGCGTCCTCGACGTCGGGTTCCTCAACCAAAACGGGCTGGAAGCGGCGTTCCAGTGCCGGGTCCGATTCAATGTGTTTGCGGTATTCGTCGAGCGTGGTCGCCCCGATCATGTGGAGTTCCCCACGGGCGAGCATCGGCTTGAGCATGTTCCCGGCGTCCATGGACCCCTCACCCGCTCCTGCCCCGACGACCGTATGCAGCTCGTCGACGAAGAGCAGGATCCTTCCCTCCGCGGCCAGGACTTCGGCGAGGACCGCCTTCAACCGCTCCTCGAACTCGCCGCGGTACTTGGCACCTGCCACGAGCGCGCTCAGGTCGAGCGAGAAGATGGTCTTGTCCTTCAGCCCTTCCGGCACGTCCTGGCGGACGATCCGTTGGGCCAGTCCCTCCACAATGGCTGTCTTGCCGACGCCTGGCTCCCCGATCAGTACCGGGTTGTTCTTGGTCTTGCGGGAAAGGATCTGCACGACCCGCCGGATCTCGGCGTCGCGGCCGA
Organism: Pseudarthrobacter sp. NPDC059871; assembly: GCF_042731175.1. NCBI lineage: Bacteria > Bacillati > Actinomycetota > Actinomycetes > Micrococcales > Micrococcaceae > Pseudarthrobacter > Pseudarthrobacter sp. NPDC059871. The sequence continues at coordinate 117,637 of NZ_JBHWJV010000011.1, read as the reverse complement.
CGACCGGATCCAGTTTTCCGGTGCGGGCGTCCGCCACCAAGTCGCGGCCGTATTTCTCCAGCGCCTCGTACGTCTGTTCCGGTGTCGCAGACGTGACGCGCTGGTTTCCCCTGATCTGCGTCAGGACGGACAGGAACGCCTCGCGGGTGACGCCGTGCTCAGCCAGGACCCTGCCGGCCGCCGTGGAGCGGCCTTCCTCCGCCAGTGCCACCAGCAGGTGTTCCACCGAGACGTATTCGTCCTTAAGCCGCTTGGCTTCCCGTTCAGCAGCATCGAGGAGTGTGCCCAGCCTACGACTTACGTATACCTGGCCTGGCGCTGCCCCCGGCCCCGTGACCTTCGGCTTGCGCCTCAACTCTGCCTCGACCGCCGCCTTCAGCTCGTTCACGTCAACCTGCATGGCCACGATCAACCGCGGAACCAGTCCCCCCTCCTGCTCGAGCAGGGCCGCCAGCAGGTGTTCGCCGTCGGTCTCAGTGTGCCCATTGCGTTGTGCTATCCGCTGAGCCTCCGCCAAGGCCTCCTGGGATTTTTGTGTCAAACTCTCCATGTTCATCGTGAAGCAGTCCCTTCGACCTGCGTGATTTCAACCAATCGTCGTTCAAGCGCGTCGACCCGAACCAAAAGATCGAGTACCAGCGGGATTGCCGCGTAGTTCAGCGACAGCTCCGAATGGAGTCTCATGACGCGCCCTATGAGTTCCGGGGACCGCGTGCTGAACCATGGGCCACCAGGCGAGTCGCCCAGCGGCCGGATGAGGTCCAGATCCACGAACCGCATGACGACGTCGGGGTGAACGCCGGCGCTCCGGGCCACCGCGTCGAGATTCATGCGCCAGGGATAGGCGAGCGGATAGACGCCGCTCATCGCTCCTCCCTCGGATTGAACGTGGATACCGTGGCGAGCTTTTCGTACAGCTTCCGCTCCTCCTTGCTAGGGCTGGGGGGAACCATGATCTTGATTTCCGCATATAGGTTCCCCGGCAGCCCCCGAGGATTGGGCATCCCCTGCCCGCGGAGCCGCAGCCTGCGCCCACTGGAGGACCCTTCAGGAACGGTGACTGTGACAGGTCCGGCCGGCGCGTGGGTGGGTACCTTGGCCCCGAGTGCGGCCTCCGAGGGCGAGACCGGAAGATCGAAGTAGATGTCCCGGCCTTTTAGCCGGTATCTGGAGTCGGGTTGGATTCGTACGGTCAGGAAGAGGTCGCCGGATGGGCCTCCCTCCCTGCCCATGGCGCCCTCACCGGCCAGCCGGATACGCTGGCCGTCCAACACGCCGGGCGGCACGTCGACGTCGTAGCTCCGGGTCTCGCCGTCGGCCTGGGCCAGCCGGATGCTGCGCTTCCCGCCGTGGAGGGCTTCCTCAAGCGTCAGCCACAGCTCGGCCTCTTGGTCGGCCCCCTGGGCCGGGCCTCCTGCCTGTTGCCTGAACCAGCCGCCGAGGAGGTCCTCCCAGTCAACGTCGCCACCCATACCGCCGTCGCCATTTCCGTACGCCCCCCGTCCCGGCCGGGGGCCAGGCCGCGGTCCGGGCCGCGGGCCACCGGAACCCCCTCGCCGTCCTCCGCCCGACGAACCGGCCCCGCTACCGGCGTACTGCCGGTAGTCGGCCCCGAAACGGTCATAGCGCGCCCGGGTCTCGGGATCGGACAATGTGTCGTAGGCCTCGCCGATTTCTTTGAACTTGTCGGCGGCGTCCGGCTCACGGTTGACATCCGGATGGAATTTTCGGGCGAGTTTCCGGTATGCGCGTTGGATCTCGTCGGCCTCCGCTGTCCGTGGGACGCCGAGAACCGAATAGTGGTCCTTAGCCACGGTCCGGGGTCACCGCCCGGCTTACCACCACGGCGGCTGGCCGGAGCGTGTTTTCCGGGCCGCCGTAGCCGGGGCGCAGCACGGTCAGTACGGTCCCCGGGGGGACCTCTTCAGTTTCCACCACGCTGACAACCTCATGAAGCCGCGGATCGAAGGGGACATTCTCAGCATCGATGCGGGGATAGCCCAGGCGGGCCAGGGTGTCGATGGCCTGTTCCCGGATGGAGGCTATGCCCTCGACCAGCGGGTCCTCGGCACCCGCCGGTGCGTGCGACAGGGCAAGCTCCAGATTGTCCAGGATGGGCAGCCACGCCAAAGCAACCGCGGCGCGCTCCTGTGCCCTCAGCTGTGCGCCCTCCCGGGCCGCACGCTTCCGTACGTTGTCGGCGTCGGCCAGCGCACGGCGCCACTGGTCCTCCATTTTGGCCAAGGCGTCCGCCTGCACTGTGGACTGTACTTCCGTTTCCGGGGTTTCGGTGGCCCCTGCTTGCCCGTTTCCCTCGTGCGCCTGGCCCCCGAGTGCAGTCTCGTCGCTCATCGCTTTACCTAGCCACGGTCAAATTCCGCGTCGACGATATCCTCGTCATCGGCATCGCTGGACTCTCCGGCCTGCTGACCTGTTCCGGCTTCCTGACTGGCCCCGGCCCCGGTGGTGGCCGCGGAGGCAGCCGAGGCACGGAGCGCCGCCTGCAGTTGCTCGAGTTCGGAAATGAGCTCCCTCGCGGTGGCGACCTCCGCCTGGTTGCTGACCGCGTCGCGTGCCTGGCCAATCAGTAGTTCCGCCCGCGCCTTGTCGTGCGCGGGGACGGCGTCGCCCAGTTCATTGACGGCCCGCTCAACGCGGTAAGCCACCGCGTCGAGCTCGTTGAGGGTGTCGATCCGCTCCCGGTTTTGCACGTCCTCGTTTCGGTGGGACTCAGCCTCGGCAATCATTCGCTCGACTTCCTTGGTGTCGAGGTTGGAGCCCTCGCTGATGGTGATGCCCTGTTCCTTGCCCGTGTCCTTGTCCTTGGCCGTGACGTTCAGGATGCCGTTTGCGTCGACGTCGAAAGTAACTTCGACCTGCGGTTCTCCGCGAGGCGCCGGCCGGATGTCGCTCAGCTGGAACCGGCCCAGCACCCGGTTGTCCGCCGCCAGTTCGCGCTCCCCCTGCAAGACCACAACGTCAACGGCGGGCTGGTTGTCCTCGGCGGTGGAGAACACTTCACTGCGACGGGCGGGGATCGTCGTGTTGCGCTCGATGATCTTGGTCATGACGCCGCCGCGCGTCTCGACGCCCAAAGAAAGTGGGACTACGTCCAATAGCAGGACGTCCGAGACCTCTCCCTTAAGCACACCGGCTTGGATCGCAGCGCCGATGGCCACGACCTCGTCCGGATTGACACTCATGTTCGGATCCTTGCCGCCGGTCAGACGCCGGACGAGGTTCTGTACCGCGGGTATGCGGGTGGAGCCGCCTACCAAAATCACTTCATCGATGTCGTTAGCAGTAACCTTGGCGTCCGTCATCGCCTGCTTGACCGGATCCAAGGTGCGTTCCACCAGATCATGGGTGATATCGTCAAAAACGGAGCGCCGAATGGTGGTGGTCAGGTGCTTGGGGCCCGAAGCGTCGGCGGTGACGAAGGGAAGGTTGACCTGAGCCTGGCTCACGGAACTGAGCTCGACCTTCGCTTTTTCGGCCGCCTCAAACAGGCGTTGCAACGCCTGTGGGTCCGACCGCAGGTCGATGCCCTCCTGCTTCTGGAATTCGTCGGCCAGGTAATCGACAAGGCGGCGGTCAAAGTCGTCTCCGCCAAGGTGCGTGTCACCCGCCGTGGAGCGGACCTCCACAACTCCGTCCCCCACGTCCAGCAGGCTCACATCGAAGGTTCCACCGCCGAGGTCAAAAACTAAAACCGTCTCGTGCTGACGTTTGTCGATGCCGTAGGCCAGGGCCGCCGCGGTCGGTTCGTTGATGATGCGAAGTACCTCCAGCCCGGCGATCCTGCCCGCGTCCTTGGTGGCGGTGCGCTGCGCGTCGTTGAAGTACGCAGGGACCGTGATGACGGCCTCCGTCACTTTTTCGCCAAGCTGCTTTGCGGCGTCGTCCACCAGCTTGCGAAGGACAAGCGCGCTGACCTCTTCGGGTGATACCTTCTTGCCCTGAACCTGGAAACGCGCCACACCGTTGTCATCCGCTACGACGTCGAAACTCACGGCTTTGGCTTCATCCGTGATCTCGTCATAGTGCCGGCCAATAAAGCGTTTGGCCGACGTGATAGTTCCTTTGGGGTTGAGAATCGCCTGGCGGCGTGCCAGTTGCCCTACCAACCTTTCTCCACTGTCCGTGTACGCCACGACCGACGGCGTGGTCCGGGCTCCTTCTGCGTTGGGTATAACGCGGGCTTCCCCGCCTTCCCAGACAGCGATTACTGAGTTGGTTGTTCCAAGATCAATTCCTACTGCTTTGGCCATGACTCGCTCCGGTTCTTGTGGGCGCGACCCTCTCCTGTGGCGACGTCCGCCCGAGATTCCACCCCATGATTACGCGTCCTGTCTGCCGGGCCGTGAGGCTCGAAGGGCTTTAGTCATGTGGCCTTATAGGTCGAGTCTGCCCTGTAGAGGGAAACGGCGGCATGACCTCCCGGGTCCAATCTGCTCCAGGAAACTGACCTACCAGAATAGACTTCACAGGCGTAGTGTCGAAGATATCGGGATCGTAGTGGCGTCTGTTGCCACGCATCTCGGCACGGACGAGTCATAGCTGTGTGCAGAGGCGGCGGGTCAACTGAATGTTCGATCGAGGAGGGGCCGAGGAGATCCTCGGTAATGCCGTACGATCTGTTTCTGCTCTGGAATTCTGCTTCATAGCAGCCGCCTATCTCGTGGTGGACGGTCACCTGATCCCGAGCCCCAACCGGGCACCCACGATCCGCGACCATGATGCCAACCAACTCCAGGACGCGGATGACGCACCCTCCACCGCAGGGCCGGTGTGGCGATACGCGCTTTCTGTCTTTGGCGACAGCGGAGAACTGAACGGATGCCTCGTCCTACATGCGGGCGCTGTTCCAAGCCCGGCCCAGATGATCAAGCTCCGTGCAACGGCCCGGAGAACAGTCCCCGATCCAGATGAAGAAACGGCAGGAACACACCTGCAGGAGGACACGGCCCGGCTCTCCAATGCTCATGACGTTGCCAAACGATTGCGACTCCTCTCGGCAACGGTTATGCAACTCGAAACCCGAACGTCGGTCCAGAACGCCCTGGATGGAACACTTACCGCTTCCCTCGGACAAATGAAGTCGCGGAACTCCCTCTTGGCGGAAGTGCTGTCAGTAGTGACGGGGCGCTCCGTTTGTGTCGAGGACGGGTTCGGCAATATCCGGGCCGCGGCCGGGACCACACCCGGGCGCCCCTATCCCCGGCCCAGCGCTGCCGACAGGTCTCGCACGGCGCAACTCTGGGTCGCCTCCCGCTTACCGGTCCAGGAACCCCTAAGGCTCGTGGCTCTGGTGCTTCCGGACAGGGACGTGCTCGGGGCAATGTGCTTGCTGGAGAACGGCGTGCCCTACACCGCCGAAGACGTCTTCGCCTTGCAGTATGCAACACGGCTCCTGCAGGTCGAGTTGTCGCATCGGCACAGAATTGCACAGCTGGAACTGGAGTTGGGGCGCGACCTTGTGTATGAACTGGTGTCAGGAATGGATGAAGACGCCGCAGCCGCGCGTGCCGGGGCGTTGGGATACGACATCAGGGGTCCGCATCACGTGGTCGTCGCTCAGTGGCAGCCGCCAAGAACGGACGATACTGTGGTGATCGCCTTGCGCAGGGCACTGCGCGAACTCCAGATCCCTGCTCTCGTCTCGCGACGCGCGGACATAGCACTTGCCGTGGTTGCGGGAGATCCGCTGGATACAGAGCTCTTTACCGTTGTGGCAAGGACTCTGCGCAGCGCCACCGGAGCCGTGGGCATCGGGGGGCCGAGCCGAGACGTCACCCAACTCCCGCGCTCCTACGCGGAGGCAATGCGTGCGCTGCACATCAGCGTACACTCCATCGACCCCTACGGGTCCACGCGCTACGACCAGTTGGGGATCTACCGCATCCTTGACATGCCGGGCAGCGAAATCGACCTCTCGGGCTACGTCGCGGAGTGGCTGGGTGCGCTGCAGTACAATGACTCCCGGCGGGGATCAGATCTGGTGCATACGTTGGCCCAATATCTGGATCATGGCGGCAACTACGACGACACAGCGGACAGCCTGGCAATTCACCGGAGCACGCTGAGATACCGGCTCAAGTCCATCCGGCAAATCACCGGTTTTGACCTTGCTGACCCCGAAATTCGCCTCAATCTGCACGTTGCCACCCGAGCTTGGCGCCTACGTCCCCACGAACGCGCGGGACTATCTCACGGCTCAGGTCAAGTGCGACACGGGAACGCGCAGGTGCCTCGGGTTGACCTGGGGGACCCAAAACGGGACGCTTTTTAGGCGTCTCGGGGCCATGCGGCGGAGGTGACGGCGGAGGAGACTCGGACTGGTACATGTCGGCATAGACATCCATACGAGGCAACGGGGATCCAATGAGTGTGAGCAGACCAAGGGCCACCGAGTGCGAGGCCCCGCTCCAGTTGCCGGGACGCAGGAAGGCGTGGACCGCGGTTCTCGGAGCGGGCTTACTCATATTCGGGTCAGCATGCACAGGGTCGCCACCGGCTCCGGGATCACAATCACCCAGCACATCGGATTCCAGGGCAACAGGGGATCTTTCGACCGTTCCTGGAGTTGTCAGGGAAGTTGAGCCCTCGGTGGTCACGATCCGGACATCAGCCGGTATCGGCAGCGGAGTGGTCTACCGCAGCGACGGCACCATCGTTACGGACGCCCACGTGGTGGAGGACCAGCAGAAGGCGCCGTTCAAGAGCGTCAGCATCCACTTCGCGGACGGATCTCAGGCGGCGGCCACCGTCGTCGGGGTTGACGATCCAACCGACGTGGCAGTGCTGAAGGCGGACCGTGGCAACCTTCCGGCCGCCAAGTTCTCGACGGCTCTTCCGGAAGTTGGGCAACTGGCAGTTGTTATTGGCAGTCCTCTGGGGCTGGAACAGACCGTCACCGCGGGCATCGTTTCGGCGCTTCACCGCAACATGCCGCCGTCAGAGGGATCACCGCAAGGGCTCATCGACCTTATCCAGACGGACGCGCCCATCTCCCCGGGCAATTCAGGTGGAGCAGTGGTCAACAGCAATTCAGAGATCATCGGGCTCTCAGAAGCCTACTTGCCACCCAGCTCAGGGGCCGTGTCGATCGGGTTCGTAACTCCCGCGGCGACCGTGATCGACGTAGCGGAACAGATACTGACGAGCGGTGTGGCCGCGCACGCTGTCCTCGGTGTTATTCCGACCGATATCTCCCCTGAGATCGCAAGCCGTTTCGGCCTTCCCGGAACGTCAGGCGCGCTGATCATTGAAGTTGTCCAACGAGGACCAGCAGTCAAAGCGGGGCTGCAGCCGGGAGACATCATCACCCAGTTCGACGGGCAGAAGATCGCGGGCGTGACGGACCTTCTGGCCGCTCTACGTAAGAAGCAGCCGGGACAGCAGTCTGATGTGGAGTTCCGGAGAGGGCAAGATACAAAGTCAGTGAAAGTCACGCTGGAGAGCACTGCGAAGTAACAGTGCCGCCCGGATCAAATGCCCACGCCAGCAAGTATCCAATTGCACCACCTTCCAGAAACAGAGGTTTGGCTATGTCTGACGCACTGGGACAACAATTGGTCAAGGGATCAGGAACTGCGTTGATTGTCCGTGGCATTGCGGCCGTTCTCTTCGGCATCTTGGTTGTCGTCTGGCCCGGCGTATCCGTACTCGCACTGGTGATCCTCTTTGGAACTTTCGCGATTTTTGACGGCATGACGAACATCGTGCACTACGTAACGCGCAAGGGGCGCCGGTCCGGCTGGCAATTAGTTGGCGGCGTCATCTCCGTACTCGCGGGTCTTGCCGCGTTTACCTGGCCTGGAATCACGGCTCTTTCGTTGGCGCTGGTCATCGGCCTGTGGGCGGTTATTCTCGGTGTCTCTCAAATAGCACTCGCCTTCGAAGTAAAGAAGACTGTCCGCCAATGGTGGCTCTGGCTGATCACAGGTATCGTCACCACTGTTTTCGGCTTCTTCGTCGCCGTTCTTCCCGGTCCAGGCATCCTTAGTCTTCTAGGTCTGCTCTCGTCCTTCGCAATTCTCTTCGGGATACTCCTGATCGCCTCCGGAGCCGGACTTCGCAGACTGGGCGAAAGTCCCAATACACGGCTCTCGATGGGCTAAAGCCTGGCAACCCAGGGCATGACTCCGGGCTTGCATGAGGGCCCGAGCCCAGACGGACCGGACAGACATAGGAGCCATTATGATTTCCCCGATTCTAGATCCGCATCTGGCATGGGTTCGTCCGGTGCGGGCGCGAACACCACAGGGCTGCGAGGAGTGCCTGGTTTTGGGCACTCCGTGGGTTCACTTGCGTTTATGTCTCACCTGCGGCCACGTCGGGTGTTGTGACTCCTCCCCTATGCGGCACGCCAGAGCTCACGCCACCGAGTTGCACCCGATCGTTCGTTCCCTGGAGCCCGGCGAAGACTGGCGCTGGTGCTACCCCCATGAGGCATTTGTCTAGGACGCGGAGGGGTGCAGCCGACTGATGGAACCTGTCACAGACTCGACTCTGATCGAAACGCCGGATATCTCGGGCGCATATCCACGGCTCGGCCAGGCCCAGATCGAGATGCTTAGCCGTGCCGGCACCAGGCGGTCTGCCTCCGCCGGGGAGGTCCTCATACACGAGGGAAACATCGACGCTGACTTCTTCGTGATTCTGCAGGGTAAGGTACTGGTCGTGGAGGGGCCGCACGCCGCCGGTGAAGGACAGCCGGCTGGGCCGGGCCGCGGCACACGGATCCTCGAAGTTCACGGACCCGGGCGCTTCCTCGGCGAGCTGGGCCTGGTCGAGGGACAGCCTGCCTTTGTCAGCGCAGTGGTCGCCGAGGCCGGAGAAGTGCTCCACATCAGCGGCGACAATCTACGCCGAAATGTTTTCACGGACGCCACGGTGGGTGAGACCATCCTGCGGGCATATCTTCAGCGCCGGATCCTCCTGATCAGCGCAGGCGCGGGCGTCCGCATCGTAGGGTCCCGTTTCAGCCGTGACACGCTCCGGTTGTTGGATTTTACAGCTGCCAACCGCCTGCCCCACCGCCTTGTCGATCTGGAAGATGACGAGCAGGCACAGGCGATTCTGGACCGCGCGGGAATCCTCGCCAGTGACATGCCCGCCGTGGTGCTGAACGCTTCGAAGGTCCTCAAAAACCCGTCCAACGCGGAACTGGCCCTTGCCCTGGGCCTGCGGGCGGTGAAAGAGCATTCTGCCCCGTACGATCTCATGGTGATCGGTGCCGGTCCGGCCGGTCTGGCGGCCGCTGTGTACGCGGCGTCCGACGGTTTGTCGGTGGTCCTCAAGGAAGGCCATGCGATAGGTGGGCAGGCCGGCACGTCACCACGGATTGAGAACTTTCTCGGCTTTCCCTCCGGAATCTCGGGTGGGGAACTCACTGAAAGGGCGATCATGCAGGCCCGAAAATTCAAAGTCCAGGTCAACGTCGGGTGCCAGGCAAGCTCCATCACAGTGCGCGACGGTGAGTTCCGTGCCGATTTCGACGAGAGCGGCCCCGCCTTATCACGTGCCGCGCTCCTCGCCACCGGGGTTCACTACCGCCGCCTGCCAGTCCCCCGGCTGGAGGAATACGAGGGAATCAGCGTCTTCTACGCCGCCACTGTCCATGAGGCCAGGCTTTGTGGAACGCAACCAGTGGCCGTCGTCGGTGGCGGGAACTCCGCGGGCCAGGCCGCCCTTTTCCTGTCTGGTATGGGAACACAGGTGCGGCTGGTGGTGCGCGGGGAAATCCTTCGGGCGGACATGTCCGGCTACCTCGCGGATCGAATAGAAGAGCACCACGGCATAGAGGTACTGCTGGGGGCCAACATCGTGGGACTCGTTGGTTCAGGAGCCCTCGAACATATCGTCGTAGACCTGGAGGCCACGGGCGAACAACGCATTTTCCCCTCGCGATACCTCTTCGTTTTCATCGGAGCCAAGCCGCACACAGAATGGCTGCAGAATACCCTGGCCCTGGATGACCACGGCTTTATTCTCACAGGGGCTGACCTCGAAGACCTTCCTCCCGAGTTCAACCACCTGGGGCGGAGACGACTGCCCCTGGAAACCAGCGTGCCCGGCATCTTCGCAGCCGGCGATGTTCGGCATGGATCGGTGAAACGCGTAACGGCAGCCGCCGGGGAAGGCTCAACGGCAGTGGCAATGATCCACGAGCACCTGCGCCTCATCCGGGAAGGACCTTCCAGTGCGCGTCAGTGAGGGACAGCGTAGCCAGGCCCTGACCGGCCGAAAAGTTCAAATCGACGACGACATCCAGATTGCTGACAGAGAACCACGACACCGAACCATAGGAGGCCCGGGTGCTGGACAGTCCAGGTGATGCGAGCCCTTCCAGTGACCGAAAGTTAGGTGTGCTCGCAGAGCCGGAGGTCACCGCCGAGTTTGCCGAACGTAACGGCCGGGAGGTGGGCCATCTTCTGAACCTTGCCGATGAACGCCACAACTGGTCCGTGTCCATCGAGTACCGGGACTTTACGGCAGGCAACGGGTTGACCCCAATGTTGGATTCCTTGGCGAAACATCGGACCCACCGAGCATGGGATGTCATGGTCTGCCTGACCGATCTTCCGATTCGTCTTGAGGGCCGGACTGTTGTCGCGGAAGTCGCGCTCGGGGAGCCTATCTCCCTGGTTTCTTTGCCCGCGCTCGGCGCCGTCAACATTGATCGCCGAGTCCGCTCTGCCGTCACCGACCTCGGGTGGGCGATGCATCGCCATTTCGATCCCGAGGATGACTACGGGGATTTCGGTCCACCATCGCTGCACCAATCGCGGCGTATTGAGAGAGCAGTCCTTGGCGAGGGGCCGATCGGGTTCCGCTACCTTTCAGCAACCCGTCTCGGGCGGGGACGGTTGCTGGCGGGTATGCTGCGGGCGAACCGTCCTTGGCGTCTGGTCTTCGGATTGAGAAGCGCAATGGCTGCCGCCATTGCCACAGGTGCTTTCGCACTTGTCACGAACACCATCTGGCAACTCGCAGACTTGCTAGGGGCGCCGAGGTTGATTTTACTGATGATCCTTTCGATCAGTTCGATGGTGTTTTGGATCATCACCCAACACGACCTATGGGAAAGCCCCCGGCGAGACCATCCCCTCGAACGCTACAAGGCTTCCTTGTACAACACCTCCACGGTGTGGTCACTGGTGATCGGGGTCGTCATCAGCTACGTCCTTTTGTTCGTCGCCGTACTGCTGGCGGCGGCGTTCACCATCGACGGAGATCTCTTGGCGCAGACCCTGCAACATCCAGTGACGGTCTGGGACTTTGCCGAAGTCGCGTGGATGACGACGTCGGCGGCGCTCATCGGTGGGGCATTGGGCTCGGGATTCGAGTCAAAGGATGACATTCTTCGGGCGGCGTACGGCCAACGGGAGCGTCATCGTCGCCAGTCGGCCGAGGAAAGCGAATGATGCGTCGCGGGTGAAGCCCATCTGGCCGTGCGGGCTAGGGCGGGCGGCGGCTCACCCTGGCCGGGACCAGCATCTCGGCCTGGCGCAATTCGACGTATCATGAAACGACGATGGCGATAACAGGGTCACCGAACGCCTCGGGACGGCCGGTGCCTGCTCGTGTTGACTTCTGCTCCTATGCCTGAGGATAGTTGGGGCTCTCCTGCTGGTGCTTTAGCTGCCGGGCGACATCTGATGAAAGCGGTCACCGAATCTCGCTCCTGAGCCAAGGGCCATGGATGTGGGGAAACAGCCTCGCGTTGCTGTGACGCGGGAAGGCCTCTATCCGTCTTCCAACGGCAGCTTGTATGCGAGCACGTCGATGTTCTGTATGTTGGGTTCCGCGCTGAACAGCTCTGCTCCCTGAGCGGCAAGTGCTTGCCCGACTCCCCCTGCTAAGTGGGCCTGTCGGGCCTCGTCATCGGGGAATACGTCGAAGACGCCGAAGGTCGATTCGTCAAACTGGAGGGCGAACCAAGCGCGCGTATCTGGCTCCTCTTCGACGACGGCGCGGGCGGACCGAAGGAAATCCGCGACCTCCTTCTCCTTGCCAGGTATGGCCTTTAGGATCACCGACAACGCAACCTCAATCATGCTGACTCACCCAGCCCGAGCCCGTTGATTCCAGTCTGCATGACAGTTTTCATGGCGAGTCTCCTTGGAACGGAACTGCGTTGGGATGATGCGGACCGTAAAGGCCTCGTGGCACCTCCTCAACCTATCGAGGGAGCGGCGCGACGCCCTGCCCAGTCTCCCAGTGATCGCCAACCACCACAAGAGACGATTCCTTCTGCCAACGCACCCGTTGAAGGCGACAGTACGGACGTGCGGCAGAAGTGGGTAGCCGGATCTTCCATGTTTCGCGAATTCTCATGAAGCAGTCGACGCCGTTCCCTCCGGGCTACGTCCGATGAAACCACTGCAGCGCTTTCAATTTGCATCAGCTGCGTATTGTTGAGGTGGACGTTGCCATCGGCCTGCTCCCCATTGGGTGACCCGCCGGGTGGCGACAGCTTTTTTGCGTATTTTTCGGTGGGGTGAACTCAAAACAGTCACCGATGACCAGCGCGTAGCGCCTGCGGACGCTGCACCGTTCCACCTCTCCGGAAAGTTTTCCCTTGACTTCCTTGCTGACTGTCGTCAGTCTTTCCGTCAACAGGAGGGGCGTCCGTCTGCTCCTAGCCCAGTGGAGGATACCCATGATCCGTGCCAGGTCGCTGATGCGTTCCGCGACTTCCGGAGACCGGGTTACGCGCCTTGAGCTATTCTTCGATCTAGTCTTTGTTTTTGCGCTATCACAGCTGTCTCATCATCTGTTGGAGCACCCTTCGTGGGTGGGCGCCGGTGAGACATTCGTGCTTCTCCTTGCGGTCTATAAGGTGTGGGTGTACACAACCTGGGCAGCGTCACTGCTGGACACTTCGCGACTTGCAGTGCAGTGGATGCTGCTGGGCGTCATGTTGGTCACTCTATTCATGAACGCCTCAATCGACACAGCGTTTGGGGCCTTCGGCTGGCTCTTTGCCACGAGCTATCTCTTGGTCCAGTTGGGCCGGGGAGCGTGGATGCTCACTGTCGGACTCGACCGGACCACTCACAACCACTTCGTGCGCACGCTGATCTGGGGCTGTATGAGTGCGCCGTTTTGGATTGCCGGCGTCTTCTTCGGTCCGGGACAGCGTTTGATGTTCTGGGGCGTCGCTGCAGCGATCGATCTGGGCGGACATATGCTGGCGCACCGGTTGCCTGGCCGGAGTACGGAGGGAAGCCAGGTCCCGCTCCCGGGAGAAAGGATCTTTGAACGGTTCGGGTTGTTCTACCTCATTGCCCTCGGCGAGACGATCCTTTCGACCGGCTTGGCGATTGCGGGCAATCTGGACGACCCCATGATTTTCGTGACCGGGACCGTAGGTTTGGCCGGAAGTGTCGCGATCTGGTGGTGCTACTTCCATGGCCTCGAACGGGAGATTCTGGAAAAGCTTGCTTCTGTTGATGACCAGTTTCGGCCCGGCATTTTGGCGGGCAACACCTTGGTGGTGTTGCTGGCGGGGCTAATTCTGGTAGCGGTTGGTGATCAGCTCGTTATCAGTGATCCGGCAGTCCGGCCCGATTTGGCCACCGTTCTGCTTCTATTTGCTGGGCCGACTCTTTTTCTTGCTGGTCGAGGCCTCTTTGTTCGACGCGTACTGGGCCAACGCCAATCATCTGATCTCATGGGCATCGTTGCCTTGGTGCTGCTGGCCAATTTGAGCTTTCTCCTTCCCACTTTCGTGGCCGCTATGGGTGCCGTTCTTCCCCTTGTAGGCGTAGCAGTTTCCGACGCCGTACACCGCCGCCGCCGAATGCAACTGGGAAACCGCTGAAGGCGTAGTGAACCCGAGGGCCGAAGGCTACGCCGTCTCGTCGCATCCAACAGCAGCGAGGCCTTGCACCGGGCCACAGCCAATCCCCCGGATGCCCCTCGTCGTCGACCTCGGACTCCCTGACATCGACGGGGCAGACGTCATCCGGGGCATCCGCGGCTGGACCGAACTGCCGATCGTTGTGCTCTTAGCCCGGCGAGGATTAACAGACAAGGTCGATGCGCTCGACGCCGGCGCAGGCGATTACGGTACGCCACAAGAATCAAGCTCCGCGAATTCGGCGTCTCAATGATGAACAGCGACGCGGATGCTGCGACCCAGGTGCCGAGGCCCGCTACTTTCGACGAAAAATCAATCCTGGATGTCCAAGTGACTGAAACGGGAGGGATCAGCATTCTGGTAGGACGCGGTACCTCTATGTGGACCCCCGAGGAGTGGATCATCTGTGATGGGCTGGCTGTGGCATATGCCCAACGGTTGGTCTTCTGGACAAGCACTCTCAGTGAACGCTATGGATACCGCTCCCTGTGGACTCTCGGCCTGCGGATGAATGGCCTCAAGGGTCTACGCTCCCACATGACGACGGATGACTCGAGCAGTTTCGAACGTCGTAAATCCGTGCACAGTGATGTGTACACAAGCACGACCACGGTCAGTGCCGAGGCACTGGCCAGCTCACCCGAGGATGCAGTCGAGTCACTGGTCGGCCGTCTACTTAAGATGCTTGGAACCACTCAACATCATCTAGGCAACGTGCGTTAGGGACGCAGCCGCCGAGGTTCTGCTGGTGACAGGTGGCGCTTGTGACACCGCGTGGCTTGCCTTAGACAAAAACCAGGCGGACACACCTGCCCCAGCCGCCAAATCTGATTCCATGTGTCTCATAACCTCAGTGCCTTGAATCCCAAGGGGTGTGAGACGGCAAAACCTTCCGTCGACGGGATCTTTGGGCAAGTTCCGCCGCGCAAAAATGCTGGGGTTCGGCCGACCGTCGCTTGGGATGAAATTCTAGGATCTCAGCATCAATTTCCAGGGAGGTGGTTGGTGGCTGCTTCGTCTTTAACTTTCAGTTCGACGCTGTTTGTAGCTGCCCAGTTAGCCAGCAGCTGCAGTCCCTCCTGGGACGCGGAGCCTGGTTCCGCGGAAAACACGAGCATCTGGAGAGCCCTGTCGGAGGCCAGGTCCAGCCCGAGGTAGTTCAGGTCAAGGTCGCCGACGATGGGGTGGTGAACACTTTTGATGCCGCCGCGGTGTTCGCGGACATCGTGGGCTCCCCAGAGTTTCCGGAAGAGGTCGCTGCGGGTTGAGAGTTCGCCGACGAGGTCGCTGAGTTGACGGTCGTAGGGGGAACGGCCCGCTTCGACCCGGAGGAGGGCGACGATCTGGCGGGTGTTGGATTCCCAGTCCCGGTAGAAAGTCTGTGCCCTGGGATCGAGGAACACGAAGCGTGCCGCGTTCACCGGCTGCCGGGAGTCCTCGAGCATTTCCGAAAAGAGAGCCCGGCCAAGGCTGTTGGTGGTGACTGCGTCCAGCCGTCCGTTCTGTACGAACACCGGGACGGTGGACATCGCGTCGATGGTTTGCTGCAGGGCCAGGTTGATCTGCGTTTTGCGGGTCGGGCGCCTCCGCGTCGGGTGGGCGCTGGCGTTAGCTGAGCGGATGAGCTCGTAGAGATGTGAGTGCTCGGCCTCGTCCAGTTGCAGGGCGCGGCTGATCCCATCAATCACTGCCTCCGACGCCCCTTTGGCGTTGCCGCGTTCCAAGCGTTTGTAGTACTCGGAACTCATCCCGGCCAGGAGGGCGACTTCTTCCCGCCGCAGGCCAGGAACACGGCGCCGTCCGCCGAAGTCCGGCAGGCCCGCTTGCTGCAGGGTCAGCTTGGCCCGACGCGAGCTGAGGAACTGGCTGAGGTCGTCCTGGTTGTCCATGAAATCGAACGTACCCCGAATCGGGCGCCCTAGAGGGGCCCTGATGGGGAACCTCTACGTAGGGTCTCGCACGGTCCAGCGCTGGCCTGTTGACTTGAAACATTAGCCGCCCCGAACGGGCCGGCCAGGACTTTTGAAAGGCATCATCATGACCAACGTTTGGTTCATCACCGGAGCCGCCCGCGGCATGGGCATCGACCTGGCCAGGGCCGCCCTCGACGCCGGCCACCGCGTCGTCGGCACCGCCCGCGACGCCGCCAACGTCACCGCAGCCCTCGGCGAACACGAAAACCTCCTCGCTCTGTCCTTGGACATCACCGATGCCGCAGCTTCCGCTGCTGCCGCCGAAGCCGCCGTCGGACACTTCGGAAGCATTGACGTTCTGGTCAACAACGCCGGCAACTTCTACGCCGGCTACTTCGAAGAGATCAGTGACGCCCAGTTCCGGGCGCAGATGGAGACGAACTTTTTCGGCCCGCTGAACGTCACCCGTGCGATCCTGCCGGTGATGCGCAAGCAGCGCAGCGGCCACGTAATCACCATCAGCTCCGCCGCCGGCATCATCGGCCAGGAGTTCTGCGCCGCCTACGCCGCATCGAAGTTTGCCCTTGAGGGCTGGATGGAATCCCTCCAATACGACCTCGCGCCCTACGGGATCCACACCACGATCGTCGAACCCGGGTTCTTCCGCACCGAACTCCTCGTCGAGGGTGCGTCCTCCATCTGGCCTGCACTTTCCATCGAGGACTATGCCGAGCGCACCAGCCAAACTATCGCCGCGTGGAAGGCCATGAACGGCCAGCAGGGCGGAGACCCCGCCAAGCTCGGCGCAGCGCTCGTCACCATCGCCGCCCTGGAAACCCCGCCGCTGCGGTTCGTCGCCGGAGCAGACGTCGTCGCCGGCGTCGAACACAAGGCCCAACTGCTCCTGGACCAGGTCGACGCGCACCGCGAGCTGTCCTCCTCCATGGCGCTCGAAACCGATTAGGAACCAATGCAAAAGCCCCTGTCCCTCATTGCCATCGCCTTATCGGCCACGATCGCCCTCGCAGCCTGCTCGGCACCGGAAGCCGGGAACACCACCACCACGACCTCCCCCGCCCCGGCGACTACCGCGTCCGCCGCCGCCGAATCCTCCGCCCCGACCGATGCTCACGCGGTTGGGACGCCAATCATCATCACCGTCGGCGACGTGGTGATGACCGCGACCCTCAATGACACCCAAGTCGCCCAAGACTTCGCCGCCACCCTCCCGGTCACGCTGCCCTGGTTCCGGAACGCCGGCATCGAGTACATCACCGAGCTCTCCGCCCCGATGACCGAAACCGGTCCTTTCTACACGGACGTAAAACCAGGGGACATCGTCTACTACAACCCCCTTGATAGCATCACCATCATCTACGAGGAAACCAGCTCGGTCCCGACCCTCACCAAGATGGGAGAGATTACCTCGGACCTCAGCGTCTTCGGGAATTTCCCCAACGATGTGGACATGCGCATCGAGCGCGGCTAACACTCGGCCCGCCTGATTCAGCCTGCAGGCGTTCCATGCCTCAGGCAGCGCCTGCCCAAAAATCGACACCGCCCTGGCCGATCCTTCACAACGGTGCTTCTCAAACCACGCCCACGCAGCTGGAAAGCCATACCGAAAAGGAAATACAACCATGAAGAACGCACGCCTTGGAGACCTCGAAGTCTCCGCCATCGGACTGGGCGCCATGACCATGGCCGGCACCTACACCAGCGAAGGCGCCCTGGATCACGACGAGTCGATCCGCACCATCCGCCGCGCACTCGATCTCGGGGTCACCCACATCGACACGGCAGAAATCTATGGGCCGTTCCTGAGCGAAGAAATCGTCGGCCAGGCCATCAACGGACGCCGCGACCAAGTCAAGATCGCAACAAAGTTCGGGCTGGTCTCCCATTCCGGCGGCGGCCCCGGCGTGGTCGACAGCAGCGCGGCGAACGTGAAGGCCGCCGTCGAAGGTTCGCTTCAGCGCCTGGGCACTGACCACATTGACCTGTACTACCAGCACCGGGTGGACCCCAAAACTCCAATCGAGGAAACCGCCGGTGCCGTCGCGGACCTGATAGCTGAGGGCAAAGTACTGCACTTCGGACTCTCCGAGGCCTCCCCGGAGACGATCCGTCGCGCACATGCAGTACAGCCAGTCACCGCCCTGCAGACCGAGTACTCTCTCTGGACCCGAGACGTCGAGGAGGAGATCCTTCCGCTCCTGCGAGGACTCGGCATCGGCTTCGTCCCGTACTCACCGCTCGGACACGGTCTGCTTACCGGTCAAATCCGCACCATGGATGACTTCGCCGACGACGACTGGCGCAAGACCAACCCGCGGTTCACTGGCGAGAAATTCCGCCGGAACCTCGCGATCGTCGACGAGGTAAAGGCGATCGGCGCCGAGATCGGCGCGACTCCCGCACAGACAGCCCTCGCCTGGTTGTTGACCCGTGGGAACGACATCGCCCCGATCCCCGGCACCCGCCGAGTCTCCCGCGTTGAGGAGAATACAGCTGCGAGCGGCATCCAACTCACCGTCGACCAACTGGACCGGCTTAACACCCTGCAGCCGGCAGCGGGTGAACGCCACGACGAAGCCAACATGGCATCAATCGACCGCTGATCCCTGGCTGTGGTGTCCCGCCTAGCACGTCCCGGTTCCACAAAAGGGGACAAACAATGCTCATTCAATGAGACGCCGTGTATCTCAAGGGTTGCAAGACACAGTTGTTTCAGGCGTTGTAGTCGACGGCACTGAGTTTGGCCTCGTTGCGGAGTGTCGCGGCCCAGGTGGCGAGGAGGTTGAGCGCGTCGTGACCGGGAGTGCCCGGCTCGGCGCTGTAGGCGATGAGCGTGAGGCCTTCGTCGCCGGGGAGCTGCATGGCCTGGTAGTTGAGCTCGAAGTCGCCGACCACGGGGTGGTGGAACTGTTTCATCCCGGTGCGGTGGAGTTTGACGTTCTGTGCGGCCCACATCGTGCGGAAGTCTTCGCTCTGAGTGGACAGCTCGCCGACGAGGTCTGAGAGATCCCGGTTGTGGGCGTCCCGGGCGGCCTCCTGCCGGAGGATGGCGACGACATCGTGGGCCATTGCTTCCCAGTCGGGCAGCTGATCCCGTGCCCCTGGGTCCAGGAAGACGAAACGCGCGAAATTTCCCTCCCGGGCGGAGTCCTGCCCGTCGGGGTAGTAGAGCGCGCGGGCGAGGTCGTTCATGCCGAGGACGTCGAGGCGTCCGTTTTGAACGAAGGCGGGGATGCCTGACATGCCGTCGAGCAGATGCTGGAGGCTGGGGTTGAGCTTCTGCGGCCCGCGCCGGCGTTGCCGGGGGCGCTTTACGTTCGCTGCGCGGGCAAGATCAAACAAGTAGGTGCGTTCGGCTTCATCGAGTTTAAGGGCCCGCACTAACGATTCGAGGATGCTGTCGGAGACGCCGGTGAGGTTCCCGCGCTCGAGCCTGTTGTAGTAGTCAACGCTCATCCCGGAGACTGCCGCGAGTTCTTCACGGCGGAGACCCGGCACGCGGCGCAGCCCTCCGTAGACCGGAAGCCCTGCCATCTCCGGGGTGATCCTGGCGCGGCGGGACTTCAGGAAGTCGCTCACTTCGCGGTTGTTCGTCATGATCTCCACCGTACGCGCGGGTCCATGCCTGGTGGGAGGTACTGCTATTACATGGAACAGCAGCCACTACCTCACGTTCCTTCAGGACGGTTGACTTGATGAAGAAGAAAGGCCCACGGGCCTCAAGACAAGACTTTTTCGGAGAACCTGAATGATTGAATCATCCCCCATGCAGGCAACGGACCCCGCGAGCAGGCGCCGTTGGATCGCGCTGGCCTTCATCTCGATCGCTCAGCTCATGGTGATTTTTGATGCATCCATCATGAATATTGCCCTGCCCAAGGCCCAGCTCGATCTCGCGTTCAGCGACGCGGACCGCCAGTGGGTTATCACCGCCTACAGCCTCGCATTCGGTGCCCTGCTTCTGCTGGGAGGACGTATTTCTGACCAGTGGGGCCGGAAGCGCGCGTTCATTACCGGTCTCGTGGGATTCAGCCTCGCCTCGGTGCTGGGAGGTGTCGCGGCCAACATTGAGATGCTCTTGGCCGCACGCGTCCTGCAGGGAGTATTCGCCGCTCTTCTCGCGCCGGCCGCGATGTCGCTTCTCTCGGTAACTTTCCCCAGCGGCACGGAACGGGCGACCGCGTTCGGCGTGTTCAGCGCCGTCGCAGGTGCCGGCGGGGCGATCGGTCTGCTGCTCGGAGGTGTCCTCACCGAGTTCGCGAGCTGGCGGTGGACCCTGCTGGTAAACATTGTCTTCGGGGCGGTCGCCGTCATCGGTGCACTTGCTTATGTCGGCGAGGAAAGCAATGGCCGGCACCGGGAACGGCTCGACGTCCTGGGCACCCTGCTCGCCTCGGCCGGGCTGGCAACCCTGGTGTTCGGGCTCAACCGGGCCGAAACCGGGGGATGGGGCGCCCCGGCAACGATCACGTCGCTGGTGGCCGCCGTCGTACTTTTGGCCCTGTTTATCCTCGTTGAGACCCGCGCCGGGGCCCCGTTGCTGCCCCTGCGCGTGATCCTGCACCGGAACCGTGGAGGCGCTTATCTCAGCGCGGCACTCGCCATGGCCGGGAACTTCACCCAGTTCCTCTTCCTGACCTACTACATGCAGACAATCCTCGGCTTCTCGCCTCTGCTGACCGGCGTCGCCTTCCTGCCCCTCGTGGCCTGTCTGATTGTGGGCTCTACGCAGCTCGGAACCCGTCTGATCGCACGGTTCCCGGCACGCTGGCTGATGGGCGCCGGCTACCTGGTCGGCGCTACCGGGATGTTCTGGCTCACCCGTCTCACCATCGAGAACGCCTACTGGCCCGTCGTGTTCCCCGCCAGCATCGTGATGGGCCTGGGACTGGGAACCGCGTTCATATGCTCGATGGTGGTTGCCACCTCCGGCCTCCAGCCGGACGATACAGGAGTGGCCTCAGCGATGGTAAACACCTCACAGCAAGTCGGCGGTGCCGTCGGCACAGCCCTGATGAGCACCATCGCCGCCGGAGCAACCGCCACCCGGATGGCCTCGGCACGGGAAACCGATACAGCGCTGGCCATGCAGCAGGCCGCCGTCGAGGGCTACGTCACCGCGTTCTGGTGGGCTGCCGGGAGCATCGTCCTTGCCGCCCTTGTCTCCCTGGGCCTCATCCGCTCCGGCGGTGTCGGCGATGCCGAACCCGCAGCCGCCGGCGCTGATGCCGCCCCGGCCCTCATCCACTAAGAATCCAGCCAAGGAGCCACACTATGCCCGCCCACAATCACAGCCACAGCGACCGCGAATCTGCCGTCCTGAAGGTCGAGAGGGAACGGAGCCATCTGCTCCTGGAGCAGCGGACCGATGAACTCAATGAACTGCTCCATCCCGACTTCATTGCCGTCCACATCACCGGCTATGAACAAACGAAAGCCGAGTGGCTGGCCCAGATCCGTTCCGGGCAGATGGCCTACCACGACGTCCAGGAGCTCTCCGCCACCGTCACCCTCGGGAGCGAGAACACCACGGCCGTGGTGGTCACCAAAAACCTGGTGACCGCCACCATCTACGGTGCCCGCGGAACCTGGCCGCTGGAATCGACCACGACTTACACCTATGACGGCGGCGCCTGGAACGACATTCGCTCCACGGCGACCACCTTCTAGTAACCGCACCAACCGCGCCCGGGTCCCGGCGAAACCCGGCGTAAAGGCCTTCTGGCACACCTGATGAACCACAACGAAAGTAAAAGGAACGAACCATGGCAACAACAGAAGTAGCAGTCATCATCGGCTCCGGCAGCATCGGCGTCGCTATCGGCCGCGTCGCCGGCATCGGGCGGTCCGTCCTGCTCGCGGACTACAACGAGGAAACCATGAACGCCGTCGCCGCGCAGCTCCGAGGCGAAGGCTACGACGTCACCACCCACCCGGTCGACATCTCCGACCACGCCGCCGTCGCCGCGCTGGCCAACAAGGCAGCCACCATGGGCGAGGTCACCCGCGTCGTTATCGCCGCCGGAGTATCTCCGGTTCAGGCACCCACCGAACGGGTGCACCACGTCGATCTGCTTGGCACCGCCTACGTGCTTGAAGAATTCG
The DNA here is from genome assembly GCF_042731175.1 of Pseudarthrobacter sp. NPDC059871. Taxonomy (NCBI): domain Bacteria; kingdom Bacillati; phylum Actinomycetota; class Actinomycetes; order Micrococcales; family Micrococcaceae; genus Pseudarthrobacter; species Pseudarthrobacter sp. NPDC059871. The sequence continues at coordinate 95,728 of NZ_JBHWJV010000011.1, read as the reverse complement.
GCCGCGTCATCGCCGCGGGCGGTTCCGGGATCGTCATCTCCAGCATGGCCGGCCACATGGGCGAGGGCTTCCCGCGCGAGGTTGAACACGCACTGGCCTACACCCCCACCGCTGAGCTTCTGGACCTGCCGTTCCTCGCCACCGACAAGGTCGGCGACTCAGGCGCCGCCTACACCCTGGCCAAGCGCGCCAACGCCCTGCGCGTCCAGGCAGCAGCCACCACCTGGGGCGCACGCGGGGCACGCATCAACTCTCTGAGCCCGGGCATCATCTCCACGCCCCTGGCTCAGGACGAAATGTCCGGGCCGTTCGCCGAAGGCTACCGCACCATGATCAACACCTCAGCGGCAGGCCGGATGGGCACCCCCGCCGAAGTCGGGGCGGTAGCAGGATTCCTCATGGGCCCCGAAGGCGCCTTCATCACCGGCTCCGACCTGCTCATGGACGGCGGCGTCATCGCCGCGATGCGCGCCGGGCAGCTCTAACAAGACGCTTCGGTACCCCGTCGAAAAGGGGTACGGAAGCCCACCGCCGACCGGCCCCACTCCCACCAACTCTGTCCCCACCTCCGGGCGCAGCCCGCTAGAAGGAGAAACTCCCCGTGGTTGATCTCATCACTTTGAACAACAGCGTCACGATGCCCGCCGTCGGGCTCGGCGTCTTCCAGACTCCTCCCGCGGAAACCGTGGCAGCCGTGCAGGCCGCCCTCGAAGTCGGCTACCGCCACATCGACACCGCGGCCTCGTACGGCAACGAACGCGAGGTCGGTGAGGGCCTGCGCCGCTCCGGCATCCCGCGTGAAGACGTCTTCCTGGAAACAAAAGTCTGGGTCAGCGACTACGGCTACGACAACACCCTTCACGCCTTTGAAAAGAGCGCCAAGAAACTCGGTGTCGACCAGATCGATCTACTCATTCTTCACCAGGCCCAGCCCAGCACCTTCGATAAGACAATCCAGGCATACAAGGCACTCGAAAAGCTCCTCGCCGACGGTGCGGTCCGCTCCATCGGCGTCAGTAACTTCAAGCCCATCCGGCTCGAGACGCTCATGGACGAAACAAATGTCCTGCCGGCCGTGAACCAGATCGAACTGCACCCCTACAACACCCAGCCCGAACTGCAGGCCGCAGACGACGCACACGGGATCCTCACGCAGGCCTGGTCACCCATCGGCGGGATCCGCCACTACAGGGGAAACACCACCACACCCCTGACCGATCCCACCATCCAGGCCATCGGGGACTCCCACAGTAAGACGACCGCGCAGGTCATGATCCGCTGGCACATCCAACAGGGCCGGTCCGCAATCCCCAAGTCTGTGCGCCCGGACCGGATCGCCGAGAACTTTGACGTGTTCGACTTCGAACTCACCACCGACGAACTGGCCCGCATCGATGCCCTGAACATCGGAGACACCATGGACCCCGACCAATTCGACTTCGACAGCCTCGGCTACACCATCCCCGAAGCCTGACAGGCAAGAAAGAAGGAACGATGGACTACCGCAATCTCGGACGCACCGGCGTATCGGTCACCCCCCTGTGCCTGGGCACCATGATGTTCGGGCCCTGGGGCAACCAGGACAAACAGGACTCGATCCGCGTTATCCACCGCGCCCTCGACGCCGGGATCAACTTTGTTGACACCGCGGACGTGTACTCGGGCCGGTCAGTTGCTGGTGCTGAAAGCGCGGGTGCCGACCGCGGCGCCGGCGGCGCCCGTGCGTGTGAGGTGTCCTGCGCCGGGTAGTTCGAGGAGGCGGCCGTTGGGGGCGGTTGCTATGAGTTTTTGACACCAGGTGCGGGGTGTGGTGATTTCCCGGGTACCTCGGATGACCAGTACCGGTTGGTTGACCAGGGCAAGCCGTGATTGGAGATCATAAGGCATCGCGAGAGGTGATGTTGAGCGGTACCGGCGCATCAGGTGTTCCGCCCTGCCGCTTTGGCCAGGGGCCTTGGGGAGGTCTTTCCGGAGAGCCCGCAGACCGAGTGCAGTGATCTGCCTGAAAGTCGGTGGGCGTTCGTCTTCTCCTACCGGTCCCAGAAGGACCAGGTGGGTAATGAGATCGGGTTTTTGGGCTGCGAGTTCTGCCGCGATCTCGGCACCGCCTCTGGAGTGGCCCACTACTATGGCGCTGTTCACGCCCATTTTCGCCAGGACCGCGGCGGCGTGGGAGGCGTACTGGGCAGCGTTGAGTTGATGTTCCGGGGCGGGCGCTTGGCCGAATCCTGGCAGATCGATGGTGAGGCAGTTCGCGTGCTCAGACAGGAGTGCCTGCAGGTTTGTGTAGTGGTGATGCGGAATGCCGATTCCGGGGAGCAGTACGTAGGCGGGGCGAGGGCGGCCGCCAGGCCCGGCAAGGACGTGGACGTGGGAGGTCAGTGAGGCCGTGGTTACGAGTCGGGGAACGCTTCGCCGGCGGACCGCTCTTGAGGCGGTTGGAGGCTGCTCGGGGGTGGTGTTGTCGTCGTTGTCGGCTTGCACCGGTTTCCTTTCAGGGTCAGCTCTGTGAGCTGACTGCGGAGTTAATTTAGCTACTGGTTGCCGGGGCGGGCAACGTGGGCGCCGTGGTGGCTTTGGGGGTGACTTCGAGGATCCAAAACTTCACGCCATGACAGTGTTCTCGGGTGATGCCGTCGCATTTTGACTTGAAAAGTCCCTCATTATATGGTTTTGGCAAGCGCCCCCGATGTATCCCCCAATAGCATCGGGGGCGCCTCCATGTCCCGCTTAGGAGCGACTTTGGAGCCGCCGATCATCACGGATGGACAGTGGTCTCCGTGAGAAAGAGGACGGCGCAGACAGTATGGTGGCCGATTTCTTCGGTTAGCCCGCCGAGCACTTGCGCTGAGAGGCCGGCCATCAGAACCGAAAAATAGGGGGCGGGCAAGGAGTGCATGAAGCTGCCCTCAACTTGCCTACCCCGCGTTACAGGTGATGCGCTGGCCGTCTCAAACTGTCCGACGACCAGGTACTGCTGATGTTGCGCTGGCCGTCTCAAGCTGTCCGACGACCAGGTGTTACTGCATCGGTGCTTCCCCTCAACAGGCCACGACATCTACTTCAGGCCGGGTGAACTTCCGTTCTCTTTTCCGTACGACAAAAAATATAAGCAGCCTTTGTAACCTCGTCAGATCGCCGTGGGGCGCCCCGGTTTTGCTCGCCGTTTCCGGCCAGCCCCGGGGTGCAGCCCCACGGCGGCGGCTGCACCTGCGGCGGAGTTGGCGGGTTAGCTGTTCCCGGTGTGGACGATGCTTTCCTGGTCCTCTTCGTGGGCCGGGGCGCCTGCGAGGCCATCGGGGGTGAAGTCATGATCATCAATGCCGTCAGGGGAAGTTTCGGGGGTGTCAGGATTCGTGTTGGTCATGTCGGCCTGCCTCAGGTTCTGCGGTGGTTGTACTGGGTGCGGTGCCCGCGGCGGAATGCACGGGCTGCGGTTGGATCAGACTAAGGCGGGGTAGCTGGCGAGAATGTAGTCGGCGGCTGCGGGGCATTTCGTCATGTGGAGGTATTCCCCTGCACTGAGCCGCTCCCGGATCGCGGCCCAGAAGACGTGCTCGGTCTGCGGTTCCTGGCCGGACACGCAGCACCAGCTGGTGTACAGGCCATAGAGGGAGTCCTTGTCCAAGTGTTGACCCGGCTCGCGGTCGCGGTAGGTGGCTTCCTGAAGGAACTGGTCGAACTGTGATTGCGCCATCGTGGCTCTTTTCAACAGGTGCAGGTGTCCACCATCAGGCTCAAGGCCTCATAACCAGTGTCCTGCACGGGGCAGATGGTCGGGCTACAACAAAAAAATGAGGGAAAGAATTCAGACAGCTGCCCCTGCTGGGGATTCCGCGCTGAAGTGTTCCGTTCCTGGTCCGAAGCCAGGAACGCGGCTGGCGTCAGCGTGGACGCGGCGCCCATGGGGGCTCGTTCAGGTCTGAGCAGTCATGCGTTTCTCCCAAGGTTTACGTGAGCAGCCTGGACGGCTATGCAAACTGTGGTCCCTTGGCTGAAACCGTGTCGACAACTTCTCTACACTGTAGACTTTACGCGTAGACTACACAGTAAGCAAGCTCGCGCATCAGTACCGCGTCGAGGTACCGCGCGATGAACAGGACGACTCTTCCATGGCCACTCCCGAAAGCACCCCCAACAGCTCCGGCCCCAAGAAGGTGCGTCTGAGCAGGGACGTTGTACTTTCCACTGCGTTGGCACTCGTAGATTCCGAAGGCCTGGATGCCCTCACGATGCGCCGGCTCGGGCAGGAGCTCGGGCGGGACCCGATGAGCCTCTACCGCTATGCGGCCAACCGGGCCGCCCTGCTCGACGGGGTCACCGAAATCGTCCTGAATGAACTCACAATCTTCGCCGATGAACCCGACTGGCAGGCACAGCTGCGCCGGATAGCGCACGATCTGCGGCTCCTGGCCCTCCGGCACCCCAACATCGTGCCCCTGCTGGTCACCAGACCCCTGTCCACACCCCTTGGCCTGCGCCCCCTGGGCACCCTGCGCCCCCTCGAACAGATTCTGGGACTGCTCATTGGTGCCGGCTTCAACCCCAGCGACGCCCTCCACGTCTACCGGGCCTACTACGGATTCCTCTACGGGCACATCCTCAACGAACTCCAGGAATACATCGTGGACCCGGAAGAAAACGAAGCAATCCTCCGCCTCGGACTGCACCGACTGCCCCCCAAGGAATTCCCCCACCTCCGGGCACTCGGCCCAGTCCTCGTCGACTACGACGGCGACGCCGAACTCGACCAAGGACTCACCATCCTTCTCAGCGGACTGAGCACCCAACTCGCCCGCCACAACCCACAACCAGGCCACTGAGGCAACACCGAAGCAGGCTCCATCGCTTCGCCCCCTCATTCGCACCGCAAGCAGGCGCTCAGCGTTAAACCCCGCACGGGCCCTTCAGGGGTTTGGTCTCCGGAGGCCAGCGGCGCTGGTGGCCTCCGGAAGGCCGGAAAACGCGATATGCCCCCCGAATCTGATGCTCCCGGGCCACATCCCGTCGGTCACGGTGGCGTGCCCAAAGAGCCCCGGCTGCCCGGCGTTGACACGCCGGACCGAGAGCGCAGTTCCTCCCCAATACGGCCTGCGAGGTCGCGGACGCCTTCCAAGTCTGTCCAGTCCTGGAAGCGTTGAAGGGTTCCCGGCCCAAAGAAGAGAGATTCAGCAGGTACGAGAGGCCACTTCCTGGACGTCCGCAGCAACCGGCCTGACCGACCGGCAACAACAGGCGTTCGTCCAAGTGCAGCCCGAACCGAGGAAAGATGAGTACCCCACGCACCCCGGGGCGTGGGTCCCCCAGGGCTTTGCGTGTGGGGGGCGGATCATGGGGCACTCCTTAACGGCTGTGAGCGTCCGCCTCCTGACCCACCGCCAATGTAAGCACCGCACACAGCCGGTGGGAAGACAAACATAAGGCCCACCCCTTCCAACGGCCAGGGCGAATGACGCACTCACCGCCAGCAAACAGTGGGCCGAACAACACACCTAAACACCGCCCGACAGCGGTCTCGGTGTGGCAACATGGCAAGTGGCTCCAGCAGCGGCGGCAACAGTGAAAGAAAAAGCGCCGCGCTCAACGCGCTGGCCTGGAAAGTTGGGGGACAATCCATGACGGAAGATCCGCGAGTCACAGCACTAAATCTCATTCACTAAGACAAGAACTACCTCGACGAACTCTGGCTAAAATACTGGGCCCAAGGCGGCAGCGCCGCATCAGTCGAGTTCGAGGGATACCTGCACGGCCGAGGTCAACGCGAGAGCTACGACCTGGAATTACTCCGCTGGGCGATTGACGACGTGCGGGCCTCCGCACATCACGATAAATCCTGGCCGCCACTCAACGCCGAGATTGCCCGGCTTGAAGACAAGGTCAGCCTCCACCGCCAGAGACTGACGCGTTCCCCGAGCTGCGGATGCAAGCCTTTCTAAAACGTTCGGTTAGCGATCCCCTTGCGGGCTGCTGAATTCGACAAATCCGCCGTGAAAAAGCCGACATTTACTGCCGAAAGTCACAAGCGACCGCTCAGTTCAGATGTCTCTCCGCGGAAACGGGACATCCTACTTCCCAAGGGTTTTGAGACGCCAGGAGTCAGATGGCTGCGAGGTCAGAGCCGAGGCCGCATGGGTGTTTGTCGGCTGATGAGTCTCTAGCTCTCTCCGGATGTCGCTCCTTTGCGCGCAACGGATCGCTAAGGCCAAACCATCCTCTGTTCGTAGATCATGCCGCTGAACCCGCGTACGCCGATGAATGAATGGAAGCTACCGAGCAACACCAAGGGTGAAGGAATCAGGACCATGGAAAAGCTCACGATCACAACACAATCGGACATCCTCAGCTTCATCGGGCACACCCTCGGCTTCTGGCCCAAGGAAAGCCTCGTCTGCATCACCTTGAACGCGAACAGTATCGGCGCCACACTCAGGATTGACCTTCCCCGACAGGCCGGCCAGGAACTCGACTACGCACGGACTGTCGCCCACTACCTCACCAGCGACAGCACCGCCAGATCCGTCCTGTTCGCCGTCTACACCAGCGAAACCACCCAGCACGGGTCGGCCAAGCCCCACGCCGCAACCATCGCCGCGCTCACCGGCGTCCTCGCCGAACAAGGGATCACCATCCAGAACGGCCTCATCGTCGGAGACACCACCTTCTCCCCCTACGACGACGAACCCGGCACCAGCATCGCCCTACCCGTTAGCTCCACCCAAACCAGCACCATCAACGCCGAATTCATCTACCGCGGCAGCTACATCCAACCCACCGACCGCATCACCCTCCCCACCACCAGCCAGGCACAAACCAAAGCGGCCGCCGTCGAACAGCACATGGAAACCATTAGGTTTCAGCAAGGCGACACCGCGCTCGAGCAAGGCAGGAAACTCTGGTCCGAGATGCTCGATTCCAAGAGCTTTCCCAGCGACGATGACTGCCACGCCCTGGTCGCGAACCTCCAGTTCCCCGCAATCCGCGACCGGCTCATCGCAGACATCCCCGGCGTCGACGAACCCCTGCAGCACATCCTCTTCGCCCAAACCGACACCGCCCCCAAATGGTCACGCATCGAATGGGCACAACAACTATTACTCCACGCATACACCCGCGCCAGCGCCGAACACGCAGCACCAGTCCTCACAGCCATCGGCTACATCAACTGGTGGGAAGGCAAAGGCAGCAAAGCCCATCAATTCCTCCAACTCGCCCTCGACAACGACCCCACCTACCGCCTCGCCCGCCTCAGCGCTGCTGCGGGGTTTTGGTGTTGCTGAGCCCTTTTAAGCTGTCGATTGCTTCTTCTAACGCGGCCCGTGCGTCGTTCACGAGTACTGCTGCCGGGAGCTGTTTGGCGAGCAGTGTCCCAAGATGCCCGGCGACGGCGCCCGTCCCCTGTCCAAGCTTCCTCCCGTCCGCTTCGTCATCCGCTGCAGATTCCATCAGCAGGTATGTGGCTGTCAGCGCTTCGATGGTCATGAGCTTTTCCGCGGCATCGAGCGAACGCTCCAGTTGCTGCAGGGCCAGCGGGGCGAGGGTGGAGTGGTCCTCGACGTCGGCAGATAACGTTGGCGCGCCCAGGGTCGCAGGGGCGGCGAGCACCTTCAGCTCAGCCAGGAGGCTTGCGGCGGAGTACCACAGCAGGCCGGGGAGTTCCTCGCCTGCCAGTGCTTCCGAACCGCCTTGCGCCTGTTCGAGGTGCCGGTGCCGGATGGTGCGCTGGGGCGGGTAGAGCTTGGCGATCCGCCGCTCACTTGAGATTCCCACGTGGGCCAAGGCAAGCCGGGCGCTTTCGAATACAAGGGCCAGCTGCATGGGCTGAAAATTCCCGCCGGAAACCATCCGGCCGGAGTCAACGTCGCTCAGCGGGTTATCACCCCGGCCGTTGAGCTCCACGCCCAGGGCGGCCTCCAACTGCTCCGCGACAGCACGGAACGCCCCATGGGTCTGCGGCGCGGCCCGGAAGGACAGCGGATCCTGCACGGAGACCTCAGGACGGATGTCCTCCAGCCAACCGCCACTCAGCAGGCCCCGGACTGCCGCCGCTGATGCGCGCTGGCCGTCCACCGCCTTGGCCGCCTGGATAACGGGAGAAAACGGGCTAAGGTTCCCGCCGCCGTCGTACCTCGCGGTCGCTTCGAGCGACAAGGCCAGGGCGACGTCGGCCAGTTCGGCAAGCCGGTACAGGCGCCGAAGTGCCAGCGCACCGCTGCCGATGGAGTAGGAGTTGGCACTGATGAGCGCGAGTGCCTCCCCGGGTCCGAGACGCAAAGGCTCCAGACCGGCGTCGGCCAGTGCCTCCGCGCCGGGGGCCAGGACGCCGTCGGCGCCAATGGCCTGTCCTTCACCAATGGCCACGGCTGCGACGGCGGCAAGCTGGGTCAGGTCGGAGGACCCGACGGACCCCTCGCGGGGGACGGCCGGAACAATGTCGCGGTTGAGCATTTCGGCGTAGAAGCGGGCGGTATCCTGGCGAACGCCGGAGCCGCCCCGGCTGAAGCCGATGAGGCGGGTAAGGATGAGTGCCCGCACGTTGGGGCGGTCGAGGAACCCGCCCACGCCACTGTGGTGGTAGCGAACTACCTGGACCTGGTACGCGAGGATGGACTCCTCCGCCACGGCCGTGTCCCGGCCCGAGCCCAGCAAGGTGTTCAGCCCGTAGACGCGTTCGCCGGAGGCTGCTGTGCGTTCCAGCACGTACCGTGACTGCCCGATCAGGTCCAAGGATTCGTCACTGAGCACCACCCTGGTTGAGGGATCGATGGCCGCCCCGGCCAGCCGCTGGACGTCGACGGGTGCGTTGGTGATCAGTAGCGTCGGCGGGACCGCGGTCATGGTCAGAAGTCCAGGAGGTTCTGGCGGAATCCACCGCTGCCGTAGCTCGACCTCAGCAGTCCGCGGCGGCGGAGTTCGGGGGTGAGCCTGTCCAGGACAGTGTGCACGGTGACCGGGTCAACGAAGCCGGAGAAGAGGAAGCCATCGCCGCCGACGGCTTCGCCGGTTTCTTCGAGGTAATCGGCGATCTCCTCGGCGGTACCGATGATGCTGTCGCCGGCTCCGCCGCTGCGCGCCTGCAGAATTTCGCGGAGCGTGGCCCCTGGCGGGGCCGCTTTGGCGAAGTGTTCCAGGGTGCCCTGATTACTGTTGGTGCTCAATTCCGGCAGGGGGGCGTCGAGGTCGAACTGCTTGAAGTCAATCACGGACAGGTAGGAAATGGAGTTCAGCTGGCTGTCGATGTCGCGCTGGGTGAGTTCCCTGCGCCGGGCACGCAGTTCCTCGGCCTCTGCCTTGGAACCCACCACGGTGGGCTTGAGGACAAACAGCACCTTGACGTCATCGGGGTTGCGGCCGGCTTTGGCTGCCTCGGCGCGGATGGAATCGCGGTAGGCCTTCATGCCGTTCGTGCCGCGGGCGAGGGCGATCGCGACGTCGGCATTGCCGCCGGCGAATGCCTTGCCGCGGGGTGAGGCACCCGCCTGGACCAGGACGGGTTCTTCCGGCAGGGGCGCGGTGTTGAGCGGACCTCGGACCTTGAAGAAGTCCCCGGCGTGGTTGATGGGGTGGACCTTGGTATGGTCTGCGAACACGCCTGCGGTGGCATCCTCAAGGATCGCGTCAGGTTCCCAGCTCCGCCAAAGCCGGCGGACGACGTCGACGAATTCTTCAGCCTTCTCATACCGCAGGTCATGCTCGATTTGCTGGTCCAGCCCGTAATTCTGGGCCGCAAGATCACTGCCCGAGGTCACCACGTTCCAGCCCAGCTGGCCATCGGAGAAGTGCTGCAGTGTGGCGAGCAGCCGCGCGGCAGTGAAGGGCGGGTAGAAGGAGGCGCTCACCGTCGGCACGATACCCAGGTGCTCGGTGGCGGAGAGCAGGTAAGGGACCAGCGCCAGCGGATCGTGCTTAGGGGCAAAGGAGGCATGGGCAAGCGATACCTCAGCCGTGCCGCCGTAGGTGTCCGGGACCGTGAGGGAATCCTCGATGATGAATAAGTCCAGGCCGGAACGCTCAAAGGCCCGCACGGCCTCCTGGTACAGCGCGGGTTTCTTCCAGTCGTAACCCAGGCCGTAGCCAGGGGTGCCCCAGCCCTGGACACCGAAACCATGACCGACAAACCAACCGAAATGAAGCATGGCCCCGACTGTAGACCGTTTGTGGGCCCTGATGACCCGAAATTACCTGATATGTATGCCAGTTACCCCACATGAACCCAACCGTTTTCACCGGAAGCCGCGTGATCTATGGTCGGATGCATTCCTGAACCGCCTCCGAGCGTGAAGGTAAGCACCCTGGTAACCACCCGCGTTCAGTGAACGCCAAGCCCAACTAAGAGAAGAGAACCAAAGTGGCCACGACAAGTCCTGCGGCACCGCGTGTTGAAGCCCGCGCAACGTCCCCCATAGGTCTGGTCGGCAACACACCCCTGGTTCGGCTGGAGGCCCTGGGAGCAGGACTGCCGTCGGAAATCTACGTGAAACTGGAATCGGCGAACCCCGGAGGATCGGTCAAGGACCGGACGGCCCTGAGCATGATCCGTGGAGCCGAACAGGCAGGGGTCCTCCAACCGGGAGCCACAATCGTCGAAAGCTCCTCCGGCAACACCGGCATCGGACTGGCACTCATCGGGGCTCTGACGGGGCATCCGGTGATTGTGGTCGCCGGAGACACCACTTCCGAGGAGAAACTTGCGGTACTCAGGAGCCTCAACGCCGAAGTGGTGCTGACCGACTGGACCGCTCCGGCGGACTCGCCGGACAATGCCCGCAATGTTGCAGCCCGGCTCGCCGCCGAAATTCCCGGTTCCTGGAGGCCACAGCAGTTCGACAACCCGGCAAATCCCCAGGCCCACTACACCTCAACCGGCCCGGAAATCTGGGATCAAACATCGGGAGCGGTCACCCACTTCGTCGCCAGCATCGGTACAGGCGGAACCATCAGCGGAACGGGCGCGTACCTGAAGGATCGCAGCCTGGGCACAGTGAAAGTGCTCGGCGCAGATCCGGCAGGCTCCGTCTACAGCGGCGGAGAACCCGGCGAAATCATCGTGGACGGCGTCGGAAACACCTGGGGCAGAGCCGAGTGGCCAACCACATTCAATTCACACATCGTGGACGAGTTCATCCGCGTACCCAACGACCTGGTCTATTCCACTGTCCACCGCCTCGCTACCGAAGAAGGACTCATCCTCGGCCCTTCCTCCGGTCTTGCCATCGCGGCAGCACTCCAAACCGCACAATCGGCGCCTGCAGGATCGACCATCGTCGCGATCGCACCCGACGCGGGCACCAACTACCTCAGCAAAGCATTCAACCGCTCCTGGCTGGCAGAGAACGGCATCACTTTGGACTCACTGGCGCACAGCCGATAGCCCTGTCAGGCTAGGGACGCCGCACTGCGCGATTCGGGGTTTGGGACGCGACGGACCAGCAGCGCCTCGAAGTCGACCAGCTTCCGGGTTCCGGTGCCGGAGTCCAGCAACCAAAACATTCCCATGGAAGGCACGGTCTGCAACACCCTGCCCCGGTTGTGGCGTCGTCCCTCATGCCAAGCTTCAATGACATCCCCGACGGTCAGATCACCCAGAGCCTGCACGACGTCGCCCGCTAGATCCTTGGACATCGCCCCTCCTTTGCTTGCGGCAGCAGGGACACCCCCGCTCTTTTAGGGTAGATGTCGCATTTTTCTCTGATGTTTCCTGGCGATGACGTCCCATGAACATGGATGGAAACCGCTTGTGGAACGAACTGCGTTTGACCACTGTGAGGGTAAGGAATCCGAAGAATTAGTGAGGTAATCACGGTTGCAGGGCAGACGTCTTCAGAGGCATCGAACTGCTGCACTGCTTAGGGGCCCCGCAACACAGCCAGGGGAACGGGCAGAAGACTCCGCACGTCGTGCAGCCCGGGCCACGCCTTCCACGTCCCGAGATCATTGGCAACAGACGTAACGAGTTCTCTGCGCTGCTGGTCATTCTCAGGTGTCGGGTACAACTCCCAGCACAGCTCATTCAAGGCCGCCAACTGTCGAATGTGCGCCCGCATCCCCTCCCGAGCCCAAGCGACCTGAACGGTCCTGTACATTGCCGCGCCGGCGTTATCCCACCACACGCGCGCCAGGGCGGCGGTCCACGCCCGGGAAGCCGGAGGCCATCCGCGTGCCAGAGCGAAGTACTCAATCAGGGTCCATGCCGCATACCCATGTACCTCTGCCACGTCCTCGGGTATGAGCCTTGCCTTAGCAATCACGTGCTGCGTGTAAGGGTGCATGAGGGCCCTTCAACTGCGTGGTCCGGGCGTAATCTCCTGAGCTGGAATGCACCACAGTTTATTGAGCCGCTGAGGTGCCGGCCAGCATCATTTCTGATTACTACTCCAGCTGCAGTCAGCACCAAAAGCCCGGTACGTTCGGGTCCGGACGCTCCGGACAGCGGAGGGGGCATCTGGCAAGTCCGGCTAGGGCACATCCCAACCTGATGTTAGGCCGCCGGGCCGTTGGTGATTGGTCGGCTGGGGTCTGCGGCCCCCGCGGAGAAGGAGCCGACGAAGAGCCGTGGTTTGGCACCGGCCTCGTAGAGTGCAAGTTTTGCCAGTGCTGCGGCCACGCCGCCGCACTAGATGCTCACTGTGTCCCCGGGTCACACGCCGTGCCGGGCAAAATGCTCTTGGAACACGTGTTGGGACCGCAGTTCACCGGTTTCTTGGAGGAGTGTTGAAGCGGGGACGCTGACGGTGCCTGGGATGTGGGCTGACCGGTCGGTGCCGTCTCCTTCAAAGGGCCATCCCCGGAGACAGACTATTGCGAAATTATCGAGGAGCTAGATGACGGTGGGCCGGCCGTAGAGGCCAGCCCACCGTGTCGAGGCGAAGGCGGCTCGTAACCGCGTTCCATCATGCCGTCAGCTGCGCCCCGTTCCGGATGGTGCCCGCAACCGGGTCGAGCCCGAGGTTTTCGCGAAGCGTTGATCCGGCGTACTCGCGTTGGAAGAGGCCACGGTCCTGGAGGATGGGTACGACGGCGTCGGTCAGGAGCTGGAAGCCTTCGGGGACGTAGGAGGGCAGCAGGATGAAGCCATCGGCAGCGCCGTTCTCGAACCGGTCCTGCAGCAGGTTAGCGATCTGTTCAGGGTCGCCGACGGGGACGTAGTGCCCTGCTGAGCTGACCTCGTACTCGATGAGTTGGCGCAGTGTGTAGTGCTCTTTCACGATGAGTTCCCGGAAGACCTCGTACCGGGACCGGCGGCCCTGGACTTCGTTGACGGCGGGTAGCCGCTCCGCGGGTATCCGGTCCGTCAGTTCCAGCCCGGACAAGTCGGTCCCGGCGAGTTGCTTGGCGAGGCGGGTCCGGCCGGACTCGAAGTCGATGTAGCCGTTGAGCTCCCGTTGCAGGGCTTTGGCTTCGGTCTCGGTCTGCCCAATGATGGGGGAAATGCCGGGCAGGATCTTGAGCTGACCCGGGTCCCGGCCAGCAGCGGATACCCGGGCTTTCAGGTCCGTATAAAAGGCTTGGGAATCGGCCAGTGATTGCCGGCCTGTGGTGAACACGATGTCCGCGTACCCGGCCGCGAAGGTCTTCCCGGATTCCGAGGACCCGGCCTGGGCGATCAGCGGCCTGCCCTGGGGAGGCCGTGCGATGTTCAGCGGTCCTTGGATGGTGAAGTGTTTGCTGCGGTGGTTGATTTCCCGGACGAGGTCTTTGTCCGCGTAGAAGCCCTGTTCCCGGTCGAGTCTGATGGCATCGGCGTCCCAGCTGTCCCATAAAGCGAGGGCTGCCCGGAGGTACTCCTCGGCCAGTGCGTAGCGGTCGGCGTGTGCCGGGAGTTCACGGCCGAAGTTCTCCTCGCCCCATGCGGAGGTCACGATGTTCCAGCCGGCCCGTCCGTTGGAGAGGTGGTCCAGGGACGCCAGCTGCCGTGCAACGTTGAATGGTTCAGAGAAGGTAGTGGAGATGCTGCCGATCAGGCCGATGTTCGTCGTTTGAGCCGCAAGGGCGCTGAGCAGAGTTACCGGTTCAAGTCCGGCATGCGGTTGGCTCCGCAGGGTGCTCCGGTCAAGGTTGAGTCCGTCTGCGAGGAACACGGCGTGCAGTTTGGCGTCCTCGGCCCAGCGGACCAGGTCGCTGAAAAGGCTCAGCGAGTACTTCTCCTCGATGCGGCTTCCGGGCCGCCGCCAGGCGCCGACGTGGTTCCCTACCCCGCCGATGAGGATTCCCAGGACAAGCTGGTCCTTGCGGTTACCTGTCCCTGTCATTGGGCCACATCTGGCTGGTCGTGCAGGATCTGCTCCAGCAGCGGGGCGAAGTGCTCCTCAGCCAGTTCCGGGGTCAGGACGAATTTTTCCAGGGCAGGGCTTGCCACGAGCTGTGGTGCTTGTCCGGCGGCCTCGATCACCAGCTGCGCTTTCGCGGCGCGCTCGGCAGCCAGGAAGTAGAAGGCTGCTTCTTCCACGGAGGCACCGATGGTGATGAAGCCGTGGTTTTTTTGGATCAGCACCTTGGCGGTGGCGCCGAGGGAGTCGGCGGTCGTGTTGGGTTTGGGGCTCTCCACCTGGTCTTTGCCGAAGTCGTGGTGGATCGCTTGGAGTCCGTGGATCAGCGCGGAATCGGTGTTGATCGGGTCGAGGAGGCGCGGCGCGGCGGAAAAGGCGAACCCGTAGGGCGAGTGCACGTGGACAACCGCCTCGGCATCCGGGCGTGCGTCGTGGAGGATCTTCTGGCTCGCGAATCCGGAAACCTGGGCGCCGGGGTGGTCGCTGATGATGGCTCCGGCGCTGGTCACGAGCAGCAGGTCTGAGGCTTTTACCCGGCCGAACGGCAATTTCCAGGGGTTGGCCCAGTACAGGTCCGGGTGCTCGGGATCTCGGACGGTGAGGTGGCCGTTGAAGCCGAATTCGTAGCCGTTGGCCGCGAACAGCCGCAAGGTCGCGGCGAGGGCCACTTTCCTGCGGTGCCGTTCGGTGTCGAACGCGCCACTCAGCTGCGGGGTGTCAACAGTGCTTTGTGTCATGGTCTTGCCTTTCGTATTGCGGGGCGGTGTGCGTGGGTTGTTGCTTGCGGTGCGGTCAGGACGCGGGGCTGAATTCCTGTGGGACCAGCCAGTGCTCGGCGCGTGGCTTCCAGCTGACGTCCTTTTTGACTACGTAGGTCAGGGGCTGCGGCCAGAGGAACGCGGCATGCGCCTGGTCGCGGAACAATTCCGTGGCCTCGTTGACCAGGGCCTGCTGGTCGACCGGGGTGGCTGCCACGGTCAGTTTCTTGATGAGGTCGTCGTATTCGGGTGAGGCGTAGTGGGATTGGGAGCCGGTGGACGTGAAGATGCGGAGCCGCTCGGCCGGTGCTTTGTAGCCGCTGGTGTAGCCGATGTAGTAGAGCGCCGGTGCGTCCTTTTCTGAGTACGTCCGGGTAACCCACGCAGGGAAGGGCTGGTTGGTGATCTTCAGTGTGACGCCGACGTTTTTGAGTTGGTCTGCGATGACCTGGGCGATCGGATCCTGCGCCACGTAGGTTCCTGTGGACAGTCCGAGTTCGAGTTCCAGCCCGTCTGCGTGTCCCGCGGCGGCCAACAGTTCCTTGGCCTTGGCGGGATCAAATTCGTAAGGCTTAAGCTCGGGATTTATGGCGTCGAATGGCTCGGAGATCAGCTGGCCCTTGAGGGGTTCAATATCGGCACCAAAAATGCTCCGGATAATGGCTTTCTTATCGATGGCGTAATTCAGTGCCTGCCTGACCCTGACGTCGTCAAGGGGTTTCACGGTTTCGTTGAAGCGGAGGCTCATGTTCCAGGTGCTCCACTGGTTTCCGGTGGTGTAGTCGGTGCTGTCGCTGAACTGTTTCAGGTCGCTGGGTTCGAACTGGATGGCCGCGTCGACGGTTCCTGCCTGGATGGCCTGCACGCGGGCCGTTTCGGTGGACAGGACGACGTATTCGGCTTTGTTGAACGCCGGCTTGTCACCGAAGTAGTTGGGGTTGGCGGTGAGCTTGGCGCCGTTTTCCAGGTCCACGCTGTCCAGCACGTAGGGGCCCGTGCCCAGGGTTTCGGTTTTGGTGTTGTGGGACGCGGCGAACTTTTGCTCCGTGAACAGGAAGTTGGAAAGCCTGTCGGGGAGGTCGATGTAGCTGCCCTTGGTGTGGATGACCAGGGTGGTGGCGTCCGGTGCCTCAACTTCGTCGATCACGGGGCGCAGCGACCCGCCCTGGCCGAACTTTGCGGCTGGGTCCAGGACCCGGTCGAAGTTCCATTTGGCCACGGGGGCGTCAAACGCTTCTCCGTTGGAGAACTTGACGCCGCTGCGTAGGGTGAAGGTCCATTGCGTGGGTGAATCCTGGGCCCATTTCTCAGCCAATTCGCCATGGAGGACGAAGTCCGCGTCGTAGCGGGTCAGGCCGGAGAAGATGGCCTTCTGAACGCTGGCGTCAGAGTCCAGGGAGCCCGCGTCTCCCGGGTCGAGGCTGGTGATCTGGCGTGAGATGCCCAGGGTGATCTTGTCACTGGTGGTGCCGGCGTCGGCCGGTGTGCCGAGCGCGTTGCTGCAGCCGGCGATGGCCAGCATGGCCGCGACGGAGAGGAAGCCTGTCAGGGTCCGCAGGCGGGGGTGGATGGTCATTGGGGTCCTTTCAGGGCCTGGGTTTTAAGGGTGGTGAGGGAGCTCCTGGCGCCGGGGACAGCGTCGAGGAGTTCCTGGGTGTAGGGGTGCTGGGGGCTACGGAAGACCTCGTCAGCGGCCCCCTGTTCCACGATGCGGCCCAGCTGCATCACGGCGATGTGGGTCGAGACCGTCTTGATGACGGCGAGGTCGTGGGAGATCACCAAGTAGCTCAGTCCGAACTCAGCCCGCAGGTCGCGCAGGAGGTCCAGAATGGTGGCCTGGACGGAGAGGTCGAGTGCGGAGACGGGTTCGTCGGCGACCAGGATCCGCGGATTCAGCGCCAGGGCCCGGCCGATGACCACGCGCTGGCGCTGTCCGCCTGAGAGTTCGGAGGGGCGCCTTGAGGCGAAACTTTGGGGCAGGCGGACGGCATCCAAAAGTTCGGTGACACGCGCATGTCTCCGTGATTTTTCCTCGGCCGTGCCGCTGAGCTCTATGGGTTCGGACAGTGACTGTGCAACGGTCAGCCGCGGGTCCAACGAGGCGTACGGGTCTTGGAAGACGTACTGGATGCTGCGGCGCCATGCCGTTGCCTGGGTGCGCGTCATCGTGCGGTGCGGGACCCTGCCGAAGGTGATGTCGCCGTCGTAATCCTTGTCCAGGCCTACGAGGATCCGGGCGAGCGTGGTTTTGCCCGACCCTGACTCCCCCACAATTCCCAGGGACTGTCCCCGCAATAGCGTCAGGTTCACGCCGTCCACAGCCTTGACGGAGGAGGACAGTTTCCGTGGAAAGGTCCGGGTGTGGAATGTCCGGCGGAGGTTCCGTGCTTCCAGGACAGCTTTTGACTCTGACTCCTCACCTGCATCCGCTGTGCCGGCCGGGGTGGGCGCTGCCAGGCTGGGGACGCTGCTGAGCAGTTCCCTCGTGTAGGCATGCCGCGGTGAACCGATGACCTGGGCTGTGGGCCCGGATTCGACGATGGAGCCCTGGGACATGACCAGTACACGGTCGGCGCGGTCGGCGATGACGCCCATGTCGTGGCTGACCAGGAGGACGCCAAGACCGAAGTCCCTTTTGATGGTGTCGATGAGGTCCAGGATCTGGGCCTGTACCCGGACGTCGAGTGCGGTGGTGGGTTCATCGGCGATCAGGATTTTGGGTTTGCGGGCGATGGCGATGGCGATCACGGCGCGCTGGTTCAGGCCGCCGGAGAGTTCGTGCGGGAAAGCCGAAAAGACCCGCTGCGGGGCGGGGACGCCCACCTGCGCCAGCAGCTCGATGGCGCGCCCACGCGCCTGCCGGCGTGCCGCACCCAAGGACAGGGCACCGAATGACAAAGCTTCCACCAGTTGCTGCCCAATGGTCAGGCGCGGGTTAAGCGATTCGGACGGGTTTTGGAAGATCACGCCGAAGTGTTCACGCAGGAGCCTGCGGCGCAGTGCAGGGTCCCGGTCCGTGATGTCCTGGTTCCCGAGCCGGATGGACCCGTCAATGACCCGCAGGCCTGCGGGTTGCAGGTCTGCGATGCTCATGGCAGTGACGGTCTTTCCCGATCCGGATTCGCCCACAATCCCCACCGTCTCGCCCGCTGCGAGGGTAAAGGTGATGTCGGAGACGAGGGCCGCGATGCCGGCGAACCCGGCCACGCCGATGCCCAGCCCTTCGACCGCCAGCAGCGGTGCACCTGGTTCGCCCGCGGACGGCCTGGGTGTGGTTGCCACGGTGTCGACAATGGCGGTCATGATGGATTCCTTTCCGGGCTGGTGGAGAGACGGTCGCTGAGCCAGTCGCCGATGATTTGGACGCCGACCACGAGGGCTACGATCACGGCTCCGGGGAAGAGGGAGATCCACCATGCGGTGGCTAGCTGGGCCTGCCCGGACGCGACCATCTGCCCCCAGTCCGGGACGGGCGGCTGAATACCCAGGCCGAGGTAGCCGAGGCTGGATTCGAGGACCAGGATGGCTGAGAAGTTCAGCGTGGTGGCGACGACAATCAGCGGCAGGGACGCCGGGCCCACGTGCCGCAGGAGCAGCGCCAGCCTGCCCGCACCTGCTACTCGTGCAGCGTCCACGAACGGCCGGTCGATGGTCCCTGCCGCCTTGGCGCGGACGATGCGGAAGCTGAGGACCCAGCCGCCCAGGCTCAGGACGATAACGAGCTGCAGCGCTCCGCTTCCTGCGAAGGCAAGGATGGTCAGGGCCAACAGGATGGTCGGAATGGACAGTTGGATATCCGCAAGCCGGCCCACGATGGTTTCCCAGATCCTGCCCAGCACCACGCTGGACAGTGCTGCAGCCACCCCGGCGGCCGTGGCAATGAGGGTGGCTAAGACGGTTACCGACAGTGCCGCGCGTCCGCCGTACAGCACCCGGGCCAGTACGTCCCGGCCCAATTCATCCGTGCCGAGCAAGTGGGCGGCCGACGGCGGCGCGAACCTGTTCGGCAGGTCCTGCAGGTCGTAGCCCCCCGGAGCCAGGAGGGGTGCAGCGAGCGTACCGAGGACGATGACCCCCACGACGGCAATGGCGGCCGTCACGGGCAGCGGCGGAGAGTTTCTGCGGAGGCTCGGCCTCGCGGCGGCCGCAGTTGGAGCCCCGGTTGCCTTCCTGGGCGTTCTCAGAGTGATTCCCATGGTCAGATCCGGTCCTTTGCTCGGGGGTCGAATACCGCAACGGCGATGTCTACTGCCAGGTTCACCAGCACGAAGCCGACGGCGATGACCGTTACTGAGGCCAGAACCAGCGGGTAGTCGCGGCCGTTCAGGGCGGAGACGGCCAGCTGGCCGACGCCGGGCCAGGCAAAAAGCGTTTCGGTCACCACGGCACCGCCCAGAGCGACGCCGGCCTGAATGCCGATGGTGTTCAGCACCGGCGGCAGGGAATTCAGGACCACGTGCCGGACCGCCAACTGGTGCTGCCCGATGCCCTTCGCCCTGGCCAGGACAACGTGATCCCGGCCCAGCGTCTCCAGCAGGGTCGCCCTGAAAATCCTTGCAACGGGAGCGGCGATGGCCAAGGCAATCACGAGAGAGGGCAGGACCAGGTGCGCCAGGGAACCGCCGCCGCTGAGCGGAAACCAACGCAGGGTGATGCTAAACAGCAGGATCAACAGGATGCCGAGGAAAAAACTCGGGATCGATTCGAGGGCCGTCAGCACGGTAACCGGCAGTGTGCGCCCGTTACCCCTGGACACGGCCGACTTGTAACCGATCACCAGCCCCAACGCCGATCCCGCACCCAGCCCGGTCAAGCCCAGCGTCAGGGTGGCCGGGAAGCGGAGGGCCACCAGATCCATGGCGGGCTGGCCATACCGGATGGACTCAGGAAAATTGCCGGTGCCAGCCTGGACCAGGAAGCTCAGGTACTGCTCGGGAAGCGGCCTGTCAAAGCCCATCAGCGCCGTCAGCCGTGCCAGTTCTTCAGGCGGCGCGTCCGGCGGCAGCAGCAGAACAGCGGGGTTGCCGGTGAGGTGCAGACTGAAAAACACCACGCTGAGGACGGCTATCACCGCCACAGCGGCGCTGCCCAGCCGCCGCAACAGGAAAGCGACACTGACCGGGGCACGGAACCTGGTCCGCACTGACACCGGCGGGTTCGCCGAAGCGGGTACTGAAATGGCCATGGCATGGTCTTTCCGGACGGGAATCGAAGGCGGAAGGCACCCCCCCATAACGGCGGATACCGGACGGGCCGGCGCTCCGGTCAAAGCGGGATTTGCTGGGGTGTTGCCACAAATAGACCACACCAAATGCGCCCATGCATTCCCGCTATTCACGTGCAGACGCCAAGTGTCACGGCCGGAAATTCCTCGTCACGCTGCGTCATTGGACTCTTCGAATAATGTCGATTTATCTCATCGCATATCCGAATGTGATCTTTCGTGATGCGTGTACTGAAACAAATAGTTCCGTTGTCCTGGCATCCGGATAGTGTCTGCTCACAGAACTTGTTCTCGCATGACCCAACACCCGGATATATGAGGAGTGCATTCGTGCCCGCTGCCATCCGCGGCCGACGATTGGCGGCTGCACTATGAGAACGCAACTCACCTCTTCCCACTGGGGCACCTACTGGGTGGACACCTCTGCGGACGGTCAACGCATCACCGCGGCCAGGCCTCGCGATGATGACCCAGCCGCGCCGGCCATCGGAAACGTCGCCACCAGCCAGCACCACCGGTCCCGGATTACGGCCCCCGCGGTCCGCCGCAGCTGGCTGGACAATGGACCTGGACCGTCGGACCGGCGCGGCCGCCATGGCGAGGAATTCCTGCAGGTCGGCTGGGACGCCACGCTGGACCTGCTCGCGGCCGAACTGGACCGTGTCCGGAAGGAATACGGGAACCAGGCCATCTACGGCGGATCCTACGGCTGGGGCTCAGCCGGCCGGTTCCACCATCCACAAAGCCAGGTCCACCGGTTCCTCAACTCGATCGGCGGTTATACGCGCTCGGTCAATTCCTACAGCCGGGGCACCTCCCTGGTCAGCATCCCCTACCTGCTGGGCTCAGCCGGCGACATTGAGCTTCGAAACCGGCCCGCGTCCTGGGACAGCGTCCGCCGCAACACCGACATCCTGCTGACCTTCGGCGGGTTGCGCCCCTCCAACGCCTGGGTGACAGGGGGCGGACGGGACCGGCACACCTACGCCGGGGAGATGGCACACGCGGCTCGGACCACCCGCATCATCTCAGTATCACCACTTCGGGATGACACGCAGGAGGACCTTGGAATCGCATGGCAGCCCATCCGGCCATCCACCGATGTCGCGCTGATCCTGTCGCTGCTGCATGTGTTGGTCAGTGAGGACCTCGCGGACTGGGATTTCCTGGCCACGTACACGCTAGGCCACCGCGAGGTGGTTTCCTACGTACTTGGCGAGGACGACGGCGTCCCCAAAGACCCGCGCTGGGGCGCCACGATCACGGGCATCAAAGCCGAGGACATCGTGGAGCTGGCGCGGACACTCGCCGGCGGGCGCACCCTCGTCAACGTGGGATGGTCGCTACAGCGAAGCCGGTTCGGCGAACAGCCCGTGGCCGCCGGCATCACTCTGGCTGCCTTCCTGGGACAGATCGGCCTACCAGGCGGTGGGTTCGGTCACGGCTACGGTTCAATGGGCGATTACGCCGGAGGCACCGCCCCCGACAAACTGCCCACCCTTCCGCAAGGCATTAACCCAGTGTCCGATTTCATCCCCTGCGCCCGGATCTCCGACCTTCTGCTGTCCCCCGGGAAAACCTTCCCGTACAACGGACAGTTCCTTCAATACCCTGACATCAGGCTGGCTTACTGGGCAGGCGGAAACCCCTTCCACCACCACCAGGACCTCCTGAAACTCCAACGGGCCTTCGGAAACCTGGACACCCTGGTAGTCCACGAAACGCATTGGACGCCAACAGCCAAGCACGCCGATATCGTGATTCCGGCCAGCACCACCCTGGAGCGCGAGGACATAGCCGCAGGGCCAGGTGACACCAGCCTGCGCCCCATGCACCGGATCGTCCCGCCCCCACCAGGTGTGCGGGACGAGTACGACACGTTCGCCGCCCTTTCCACCCGGCTGGGCACCGCGGACTCGTTCACGGAAGGCCGCAGCTCCGGCGGCTGGATCGAGCACCTCTACAGCAGGTGGAAATCAGCCAGCGACCCGGCCTTCGAGGATTTCTGGCAAGGCGATGGCCTTCCGCTTCCGGCGCCGGTGTTCGCCGAGGCAGCCTTCCAGGCCTTCCGCAACGACCCGATCGCCAACCCCCTCGATACTCCCAGCGGAAAGATCGAACTGTTCAGCCAACAGCTGGCCGGATATGGCCTGGCGGACTGCCCGCCAAGGGTCACATGGCTGGACAGCAACACCGAACCTGGCGCCAAGCCCGGGGTTTCCGAGCTGCACCTGATGTGCAACCAGCCCGCCACTCGGCTCCACTCCCAGCACGACATGGGAGACGCCAGCCAGGCAACGAAAATCCGCGACCGGGAACCTATCCTCATCCACCCAGACGACGCATCGGAACGCGGCATCTCGGACGGAGACATCGTCCGCGTATCATCTGCCCGCGGCAGCATCCTGGCCGGTGCCCGCCTATCCACGGACCCGGTCCCGGGCGTGGTCCAGATGCACACCGGCGCGTGGTTTGATAACTCAGCTCCGGACGTCGCAGACTGCATCGCCGGCAACGTCAACGTCCTCACGGGCGACTGGGCCAGCTCCTCGCTCTCCCAAGGCAGTGTCGGCGCAAACTGCCGGGTCATCATTGAACGCTACGACGGTCCCGTCCCGGCGGTGCACGCCTACGAACAACCCCACCTGACGCAACCGGCCCATTAGGACTCCCGGCGAACGAACAAGAGAGTTCAGCGCCGGAAACGCCCGGCCGATCCAACAGAACGGCCAAAGCCCCACAACCCCGCCATGGAGTGCACATGACAATCACACCAACCGCCGAGGGCCTCATCGCTGCCCGATACGGAGAAACTGACACTGTTGGGTATTCGGCGCCCTTCAATAAAACCTTGGCTGTTCTCTACGGCCACCGGTCCATCCGCAGTTTCACCGGCGCCAACATCGACGAACCAACTATTGCTGCACTGATCGCCGCGGGGCAGTCCGCTGCAACGTCCTCGAACTTCCAGTCCTGGAGCGTCATCGAAATACGGGACCCCTCCCACAAGGACAGGATCGCCAGCCTCTCTGGTGATCAGGACTTCATACGCCAAGCGCCGGTCTTCCTCGTTTTCGTCGCCGACTGGGCCCGCAACCGACTCATCGCTGAGCGGCACGGAAGTCCGACCGAAGGGATCAACTACATCGACACGACGTTCGTCGGATTCGTCGATGCGGCACTTGCTGCGCAAAACACCGTGATCGCAGCCGAGTCGCTCGGACTCGGAACTGTCTACGTAGGCGCCGTCCGCAACCATGCGGAGAAACTCTCCAAAGCACTTGAACTACCGCCCTCGGCATTCCCGGTCGTCGGACTGGCTCTGGGATACCCCGACGCGTCAGCAACGGGCGGAATCAAACCAAGACTTCCCCAGGACATCGTTCGGCACCGTGAACGCTACACGCAACCCACCGATGAAGCCGTCGCCAGATACGACCAAAGAATAGCCGCCTACTACGCATCGCAAGACCAACCACGGGGATGGGTAGAGTCGGTGCTACGACGCGTTCGTGACCGTGCCAGCCTGCACGGCCGCGACCGCATCCGTGATGCGCTAAGGCGCCGCGGGTTCCCCTCCCTATGACCGACGGCCGCTCCTGATCAAAGTGCATATTCGACTTCGACTAATCGTGCTTTAACGCGCGAGATTGTCCGGCTGGGGCACACCCCAACCTGACGTCAGAGAACTTCGGAATACGCCGTCGGGTTAGGGCCCGAAACTCACTTCCCCCGCATGCCCAGAGAGCAGCCTCAGATACAAACCTGACACCAGGCCCAATGATCACGTCCTCGAAAAAGCAGATGTAAGTGTGGACAATGTCCACACCCTCTTTCGCAGGACAAACGGCGGCACCGAGCACTCGCGCACAGGCCCTGACACAGCTTCTGGGATCCCCTGCACGCAATCACGGCGAGTCATGTTGTTCCCGCTCCCCCGGCACATGAAGAGGTGTGGCCACCAACGGCCCACCCAACAAACCCGGAACGAGGAAACACAAGAACCCAGTCACAGCAGGCGGAGTGCCCACCAGCCAGGGCATCGACCCCGCCACCCCACACACCTGCATAGGCTTCGCGGCAGCCAGGCCCAAGCCCGCACCCACAGCGTCAGAAGCGCCCCAGCGCAAGCTTTGTCCACACGTTAAAGCAAAAAACCCTCTGACGAGGGAATATGCTGTGCCCGAGGTGGGACTCGAACCCACACACCTTTCGATACCGCATTTTGAGTGCGGCGCGTCTGCCAATTCCGCCACTCGGGCGCGGAATACGTGAAGTCCAACGGGTACGCCCACAGCTGATTGTGAGCAACGCGATCGCTTCACGTACGCGGAATTACTCTACATGCAGATAGGCTGAAGTCCAGAATCGCGCCGCCGTTGCCGCACCTGACCATGCAGTCCAAGTAACAACCGCGGTGGCACCTAAGATAGTGATGTCCCGCCGTACCCCTCCAAGGAGATCCCGTGACTGAACAGACGGAGTCCAAATCCACATCCCAGCCCGCGCGCCGCGTCATTGTGGCTGAGGATGAAACCCTCATCCGCCTCGACATCATCGAGATCCTGCGCGGCGAAGGCTACGACGTTATCGGTGAGGCGGACAACGGCGAAAAGGCCGTACAGCTGGCCGAGGAACTCAAGCCGGACCTGGTCCTGATGGACGTCAAGATGCCCGTCATGGACGGAATCTCAGCTGCGGAGAAGATCGTCAAGGCACGCATCGCCCCGGTGGTACTGCTGACCGCCTTCAGCCAGAAGGAACTGGTTGAGCGTGCCCGCGACGCCGGCGCCATGGCCTACGTCGTCAAGCCCTTCACGCCCGCGGACCTCATCCCCGCCCTCGAGATCGCTCTCTCCCGCCACGAGGAAATCAAGGCCCTCGAAAGCGAGGTGTCCGACCTCCAGGAGCAGTTCGCCACCCGCAAGCTCGTGGAACGCGCCAAGAGCCTGCTCACCACCAAGATGGGCCTCACCGAGCCCGAGGCCTTCCGCTGGATCCAGAAGACCTCCATGGACCGCCGCCTCAGCATGCGCGAGGTCGCCGAGACCATCATCAACCAGGTCAACTAGCCGGACCAGGCCCGGAGCGATATCTACGACGGGCCGCACCAAAGCGAAAAGGACCCCTGCCAGCCGGCAGGGGTCCTTTTCCGTTCAGAAGTACTAGGCCTTCTTCTTCTTTTCCGGCCAGGGGCCGAGCTTTTCCTTGTTGCTGATGAGTTCGCCCGCGCGGGTGGAGTCGGCGAGGTCGCCCACCTTGTGCACCTTCAGCGAGTTCGTCGAACCCGCTTTTCCGGGAGGGGAACCGGCGGCGATGACCACCAGGTCACCGTCCTCAACGAGTCCCATGTCGGAGAGGCTGCGGTCCACCTGCGCGGTCATGGCGTCGGTGTGGTCCACCATCTGCACCAGCACCGGCTGGATACCCCAGGTCAGGGCCATCTGGTTCCAGACCTGCTCCACCGGGGTGAACGCGAAGACCGGCTTGATGGGACGCAGGCGGGACAGGCGACGGGCCGAGTCACCGGACTGCGTGAACGCACAGATGTACTTGGCGTCCAGCTGATCGGCGATTTCGACGGCGGCACGGGTGATGGCGCCGCCACGGGTCTTGGGCTTGGTCCCCAGCGGGGGAACGCGCTCCAAACCGTGGACCTCGGTGGATTCGATGATCCGGGCCATGGTCTTGACGGTTTCGATCGGGTACTTGCCCACACTGGTCTCACCGGAGAGCATGACGGCGTCGGCACCATCGAGTACGGCGTTGGCGCAGTCGGAGGCCTCGGCGCGGGTGGGGCGCGGGTTGTCGATCATGGATTCGAGCACCTGGGTGGCCACGATGACCGGCTTTGCCCAGCGGCGGGCCAACTCAACGGCGCGCTTCTGCACGATGGGAACTTCCTCGAGCGGCAGTTCCACGCCAAGGTCGCCACGGGCCACCATGATGGCATCGAACGCGTCGATGATCTCGGAAAGCTGGTCTACGGCCTGCGGCTTCTCGATCTTGGCGATCACCGGTACGCGGCGGCCTTCTTCGTCCATGATCTCGTGCACACGGACAATGTCCTGCGCGTCGCGGACGAACGACAGGGCGATCAGGTCGGCACCGCGGCGCATAGCCCAGCGGAGGTCCTCCTCGTCCTTTTCGCTCAGTGCAGGAACGTTGACGGCAACGCCGGGCAGATTGATGCCCTTGTTGTTGGACACCATGCCGCCCACAGTTACCTCGGCCACGACCTTAACGTCGTCCACCTCAATGGCGCGCAGCGCCACCTTGCCGTCGTCGATCAGGAGGGCATCGCCCACCTTGACGTCTTCGGTCAGGGTCTTCAGAGTCGTGGAGCAGATCTCCTGCGTACCGGGAACGTCCTCGGTGGTGATCGTGAAAATGTCACCCACGGCCAGGGCGTGCGGGCCATCGACAAAGCGGCCCAGGCGGATCTTGGGACCCTGCAGGTCGGCCATGATGGCAACCGGCTTACCCAGGTCCGAAGCGGCCTTGCGGACGTTCTCGTAGGTGTTGTCGTGCACGGTGTAGTCGCCGTGGCTCATGTTCATGCGGGCAACGTCAACGCCGGCTTCCAGCACCGCCAGGGTGTTCTCGTAACTGGCGATGGCCGGACCGAATGTCGCCACAATTTTTGCGCGTCTCATATACCTACCCTATTGGTCACTTGCATTGGTTAAGTTGTCGAGGAGGTGAACCCTCCATGCACCGCTGGAGGACGGCGGCTAGAGGACAGCGATGGCGCGGTCCGTCGGCGCGACCGGCGCCGGCAGGATAGTGCTGCCCATCAGGTACTTGTCCACGGCCGCAGCGGCGGCGCGGCCTTCCGCGATCGCCCAGACGATCAGGGACTGGCCACGTCCGGCGTCGCCGGCAACGAAGACGCCCTCGGTGTTCGTCATGTAGTAGCCGTCGCGGGACACGTTGCCGCGGCCGTCGAATTCGGCCTTCACTTGTTCGGTGATGTTCGCGGGCTCTGCGCCGGTGAAGCCCAGCGACAGGAACACCAGGTCCGCGGGGATAACCCGCTCGGTGCCGGCCTTGGGCAGACGCTTGCCGTCAACAAACTCGGTTTCGGCAACCTTGACGCCGGTCAGCTTGCCGTTTTCGCCAACGAACCCGATGGTGGAGGCAAGGTAGGTACGCTCGCCGCCTTCTTCGTGGGCGCTGGCAACTTCGAACAGGGTGGGGAACGTGGGCCACGGCTGGTGGCCGGCACGCTCGGCCGGCGGTTGCTTGCCGATGGCCAGCGTGGTCACTGATGCGGCGCCGTGGCGGTGCGCAGTGCCGAGGCAGTCCGCACCGGTGTCGCCGCCGCCGAGGATCACCACATGCTTGCCCTGTGCGTGGATCTGGTTCTCGATGGACTCCCCTGCCACTGCGCGGTTGGCCGGAACCAGGTAATCCATGGCGAAGTGCACGCCGTCGAGGTCGCGGCCCGGGATGGGCAGGTCGCGCGGCACGGTGGCACCGGTGGCGATGACCACCGCGTCGTACCGGCGGCGCAGCTGTTCCCAGGTGACGTCGGTACCAACAGCAACACCTGTGCGGAAGCGGGTGCCCTCGGCCTTCATCTGCTCGAGCCTGCGGTCCACCTGCTCTTTTTCCATCTTGAAGTCGGGGATGCCGTACCGCAGCAGGCCGCCGATCTTGTCGTCCCGTTCGTAGACGGCAACGGTGTGGCCCACGCGGGTGAGCTGCTGGGCAGCGGCCAGCCCGGCAGGGCCGGACCCGACGACTGCCACGGTCTTGCCGGTGAGCCGGTGCGGCGGCAGCGGGTTGACCCAGCCGTTGTCGAAAGCCTCATCAATGATGGAGACCTCAACCTGCTTGATGGTCACTGCGGGCTGGTTGATGCCCAGCACGCAGGACGCTTCGCAGGGGGCAGGGCAAAGCCGGCCGGTCCATTCCGGGAAGTTGTTCGTGGCGTGCAGGCGCTCGATGGCCTCCTCGCCCTTGTCCCGCCACGTGAGGTCGTTCCATTCGGGAATGAGGTTGCCCAGGGGGCAGCCCTGGTGGCAGAACGGAACACCGCAGTCCATGCAGCGGCCCGCCTGGGCCTTCAGCGTGCCCTTCTCCTGGGCCTCGTAGACCTCTTTCCAGTCCATGATGCGGACGGGAACAGGACGGCGCGGCTGGGTTTCACGCTGGCGTACTTTCAGAAATCCGCGTGGGTCAGCCACCGGTCACCTCCAGGATTCGAGACCAAACTTCTTCGCCGTCGGGGTCAAGGCCCTCTTCGATGGCGTCAAGACGGGTTTGCAGCACGGCCGCGTAGTCGCGCGGCAGCACCTTGGTAATGCGGGCAACGGTGTCATCGAAGTTCTCCAGCAGGCGCGCGGCCAGCTGAGAGTCGGTCTCCTCGATGTGCTTCACCAACAGCCCGTGGACGATATCGCGGTCCTCGGCGTCCAGTTCGCGCAGCTGCAACTCGCCGGATTCGAGGGCCTGCTTGTTGACCCGGGTGGTCCGCAGGTCAAGGACGTACGCGGTTCCGCCGGACATGCCGGCACCGAAGTTGCGTCCCGTGCGGCCCAGGATCAGCGTCTGGCCGCCGGTCATGTACTCGCAGCCGTGGTCGCCAATGCCTTCGACGACGGCGGTGGCCCCGGAGTTGCGCACCAGGAAGCGTTCGCCCACCTGGCCGCGCAGGAACATCTCACCGCTGGTGGCGCCGTACCCGATGACGTTGCCGGCGATGACGTTGGTCTCCGCCTTGAACACGTTGGTGCGGTCCGGGCGGACGATGATCCGGCCGCCGGAAAGGCCCTTGCCCACGTAGTCGTTGGAATCACCGTAGAGCCGCAGCGTGATACCTGCCGGCAGGAAGGCGCCCAGCGACTGGCCGGCGGTGCCGTTCAGGGTGATGTCGATCGTGTCCGTGGCCAGCACATCGGTGCCGAACGCCTTGGTGACGGTGTGGCCCAGCATCGTGCCCACCGACCGGTCGGTGTTGATGACGTCCACGGTGATCTTCACCGGGCTGCGGTCAGTGAGCGCTTCGGTGGCCATGGTGATCAGGCGCTGGTCGAAGTGCTTGTCCAGCTCGTGGTTCTGGCCGGTCATGTTGCGCAGCGGTGCGTCGTCGTCGAACTCGAGGCCGTGCAGGATCGGATCCAGGTCCAGCCCGTCGGCCTTCCAGTGGTCAACAGCTTCGCGGGTGTCCAGGACCTCGGCGTGGCCGATGGCCTCTTCGAGGCTGCGGAAACCAAGCTCGGCCAGGATCTCGCGGACTTCCTCGGCCAGGAACTCGAAGAAGTTGACCACGAACTCAGGCTTGCCGCTGAAGCGGGCCCGCAGTTCGGGGTTCTGGGTGGCGACGCCCACCGGGCAGGTGTCCAGGTGGCAGACGCGCATCATGATGCAGCCTTCCACCACCAGCGGAGCGGTGGCGAAACCGAACTCCTCGCCGCCCAGCAGCGCAGCGATGACAACGTCGCGGCCGGTCTTGAGCTGGCCGTCCACCTGGACAACAACGCGGTCGCGCAGCCCGTTGAGCATCAGGGTCTGCTGGGTTTCGGCAAGGCCGAGCTCCCAGGGAACACCTGCGTGCTTCAGCGAGTTCAGCGGCGAGGCGCCGGTGCCGCCGTCGTGTCCGGAGACGAGTACGACGTCGGCCTTCGCCTTGGTCACGCCGGACGCCACGGTGCCGATCCCGACTTCCGAGACGAGCTTCACGTGCACACGGGCCGAGGGATTTGCACGCTTGGCATCGTAGATGAGCTGCGCCAGGTCCTCGATCGAGTAGATGTCGTGGTGCGGGGGCGGCGAGATGAGTCCCACGCCGGGGGTTGAGTGGCGGGTCCGGGCCACCCAGGGGTAGACCTTCTGCGCCATCAGCTGGCCGCCTTCGCCGGGCTTGGCACCCTGGGCCATCTTGATCTGGATATCGTCGGCGTTGGTCAGGTAGAGGCTGGTCACGCCGAACCGTCCGGAGGCGATCTGCTTGACCGCGGAGCGGCGCTCCGGATCCAACAGACGGTCCACGTCCTCGCCGCCTTCACCGGTGTTGGACTTGCCGCCCAGCCGGTTCATGGCGATGGCCAGGGTTTCGTGCGCTTCCTTGGAGATGGAGCCGTAGCTCATGGCTCCGGTGGAGAACCGCTTGACGATGCTGGAGACGGGCTCCACTTCCTCGAGCGGAACGGCGGGGCGCCCGTCCTTGAACTTGAGCAGGCCGCGCAGGGTCATCAGGTTGGTGGACTGGTCGTCCACGCCTTTGGTGTAGGCCTTGAAGATGTCGTAGCGGCGTTCGCGGGTGGCGTGCTGCAGCCGGAAGACCGTCTCCGGGTTGAACAGGTGCGGTTCGCCGTCGCGGCGCCACTGGTATTCGCCACCACCCAGCAGCGGGCGGTGCGGCTGCTCGATGCCGCCCTCGGGGTAGGCCATCTGGTGCCGCGCGGAAACCTCGGCTGCGATGACGTCGAGGCCGACGCCGCCGAGCTGGGAGTGGGTGCCGGCGAAGAATTCGTCCACCAGGTCCTGGCCCAGGCCGAGGGCCTCGAACGTCTGCGCACCCGTGTAGGAGGCCACGGTGGAGATGCCCATCTTGGACATGATCTTGAGGACGCCCTTGCCGAGGCCCTTGATCAGGTTGTAGACGCCGTCCTGCGGGGTCACGCCGGTGACGTCGCCTGCCGCAATGAGCTGCTCCACGGATTCCATGGCCAGGTACGGGTTCACAGCGGACGCGCCGTAGCCGATCAGGACTGCAACGTGGTGCGTCTCGCGGACGTCGCCGGCCTCGACCACCAGTGCGGTCTTGGTGCGGTTGGCGCTGCGCAGCAGGTGGTGGTGCACGGCGCTGACCAGCAGCAGCGACGGGATAGGCGCCCACTGGGCGTTGGAGTCACGGTCGGACAGCACGATGTACTGCACGCCGCGGTTGATCGCACCGGAAACCTGCTCGCAGATTTCGGTGAGGCGGGCGCGGAGCGCGTTCTCGCCGCCTTCAGGGCGGTAGAGGCCGCGGACCTTCATGGACAAGCGGTCGCCTTCGGGGCTTTCGATGTTGGCGATCTTGGCGAGCTGGTCGTTGTTGATCACCGGGAACGGCAGCTGGACCTGGGGCTGGCGGACCTGCTTGGTGTCCAGCAGGTTGCCGTTGGGGCCGATCGCACAGGTCAGCGAGGTGACCAGTTCTTCGCGGATGGCGTCCAGCGGCGGGTTGGTGACCTGCGCGAACGACTGGACGAAGTAGTCGAACAGCAGGCGCGGGCGCTTGGACAGCACGGCCACCGGGGTGTCGGAACCCATGGCGCCGAGCGGCTCGGCACCGGTGCGGGCCATCGGGCCCAGCAGGATCTTCAGTTCCTCGGTGGTGTAGCCGAAGGTCCGCTGGCGGATGTTCACGGACGCGGCCGTGTGCACCACGTGCTCGCGCTCGGGCAGTTCGTTGAGGTCGATCAGGTTGTCCTTGACCCACTCGGCCCACGGGTTGGCGGCGGCCACCTCGGCCTTGACCTCTTCGTCATCGATGATGCGGCCGGCGTCGGTGTCCACCAGGAACATCTTGCCCGGGGACACACGGCCCTTCTTGACCACGCGGGAAGGCTCGACGTCGATGACGCCCACCTCGGACGCGAAGACGATCAGGCCGTCTTCGGTGATCCAGAAACGCCCTGGGCGCAGGCCATTGCGGTCCAGCGTGGCACCCACAAGGTTGCCGTCCGTGAACGACACTGCAGCGGGGCCGTCCCATGGCTCCATCAGCAGCGAGTGGTACTCGTAGAACGCGCGGCGGGCCGGATCCATGGTGGCGTGGTTTTCCCAGGCCTCAGGGATCATCATCATGATCGAGTGCGTGATGGGGCGGCCGGAAAGCCACAGCAGCTCGGCCACCTCGTCGAAGGACGCGGAATCAGAGGCGCCGGGGGTGCAGATGGGGTACAGCTCTTCCGGCGAGTCACCGAGCAGCGGGTTGGCCAGCTGCGACTGCCGGGCGCGCATCCAGTTGCGGTTGCCCTTGACGGTGTTGATCTCGCCGTTGTGGGCAATGGTGCGGAACGGCTGCGCGAGCGGCCAGGACGGGAACGTGTTCGTGGAGAACCGCGAGTGGACGATCGCCAGCTTGGTCTTGAAGCGCTTGTCCGAGAGGTCCGGGTAGAACGGCTCCAGCTGGGCGGTGGTGAGCATGCCCTTGTAGACGATGGTCCGGGAGGACAGCGACGGGAAGTAGACGCCGAACTTGTTCTGGGCACGCTTGCGGATCCGCCAGGCTCGGGAATCGAGCTCGTTGCGCTCAAGGGTCTCGCCGGTGGCGGACGCAAAGAACGGCTGGGAGAAGTACGGCATGCAGGCGCGGGCCATGGCTCCGACGAGGTCGGCGACCACCGGCACTTCGCGCCAGCCGAGGACGGTGAGGCCCTCGTCAGCGGCCAGGCCCTCGATACCGGCCTTGGCGGCGTCGGCCTCGCGCTGTTCAGCCGGAAGGAAAGCGGTACCGGCGACGTACTGGCCGGGTGCCGGCAGTTCGAATTCGGTGACGGCCCGGAAGAACTCGTCCGGGATCTGCATCAGCAGGCCCGCGCCGTCACCGGTGCCCTCGTCGGCGCCGACAGCGCCGCGGTGCTCGAGGTTGCGCAGCGCCGTGAGCGCGGCATCGACGATGTCATACCCGGGTTCGCCGCGGAGGGTGGCGATAATCGCAAGACCGCAGGCATCCTTCTCCTGCTCCGGGTTGTACAGCCCGGCGGCCTCCGGCAGGGCCGCGAAGCGCTTAAACGGCGACATGGCGGCCTCGGGCTGATCCGGTTCGGACCAGCTGGGAGTGTGAAGAGTTTGGGTCATGGGAGACGTCCTTCCTCCTGATCGTGCGTATGGAAGGGACACCGTTGGCCCCACTCGTCGGCGCCACTGTGATGGGCACAACAAAGTGTTATTTACTGGAAATTGTAGGTCAGCCCGGCCTGCTGAACTAACAGTTACGCAGGCCCCTGCCCAGGGCCTCACCGGACGGCAGCTCTATGCTGTCCAAGTTCGGCCCCATGCCACGACGTTGTGGTTTCGGGCCCTTCGAGCGGTGGCTCTGCTGCCCTGCCTTGGCCGGCGCCCTACTTGCTGCTGCCGGTTTCCGGTGCCGTTCCGGTGGCCGTGCTGCCGGAGTGTCCGGAAGCCGCTGCGTCCGTGCTCGGCTTGCCGCCGGCCGGTGCTGCCTGGGCCTTCTCCGCGGGGACGGAAGCAGGCCTGGAACCGCTTTGGTTATCAGGGAGATTATCACGCGATTCACTATCTGAGACAACAGAGTCCGCATCACGGACCTCTTCATCTGTGCGCGTGACGCGTTCCGGCGCATCCGCGTCCGCTGGCGTTTCCACCGCTTTGTCCGCGGGCTTCCGTCCCGGAAGGTACACCGTGTCCGGCTCCGTGCGCTTCTTCAGGCCCAGCAGGATGAAGGCCGCCAGCGCCACAACGAAGACCAGGATGCTGGTCCAGACGTTCAGCCGCGTGGTGATCCCGAACAGCGACACCTGCTCGGCATCGTCAATGCGCATCGCCTCGATCCACACACGCCCCAGCGTGTAGTACATCGCGTAAAGCCAGAAGAGCCGGCTGCGGCGGAAGTTGAAGCGGCGGTCCAGGGCGAGCAGGATCACGACGCCGGCAATGTTCCACAGCGATTCGTAAAGGAAGGTGGGGTGGAACAGGGTGTCCGCCGGGACGCCGGCGGGGAAGTTCGGGTTGTCCGCGTCAATCTGCAGTCCCCAGGGCAGGGTGGTGGGTCCACCGAAGAGTTCCTGGTTGAACCAGTTGCCCCAACGGCCCAGGGCCTGGGCCAGCAGCAGACCCGGTGCTGCGGCGTCCAGGAAGGCGGAGAGTTTGACGCCGCTGCGCCGGCAGCCGATCCAGGCACCGACAACTCCGAGCACCACGGCACCCCAGATGCCCAGTCCGCCGCGCTGGATCTGCGGAATTAGCGAGAGGTCTCCGGTGCCGTCGAAACCCGGGCCGAAGTAGGCGTCCGGGGAAGAGAACACGTGGTAGAGCCTGCCGCCGATGATGCCAAAGGGGATGGCCCAGATGACAATGTCCCAGACGCTGCCTTCCGGGGCTCCGCGCTTTGCCCAGCGGACGGACGTAAGCCAGAGGCCCGCGATGATGCCGGCCAGGATGCACAGGGCATAGGCGTGGATGCGGAGGGAACCCCACGGCAGGGGGATGTCGAATCCGGACCAGCCGGGGCTGGGGATGCTGGCGGGAACGAGGGTGGGCGCCAGTTCAACGGCGGCGAGGAGGGCCTGCATCCGCTTAGGCTTCTTCCCCGGCGTTGCCGGTTTCCCGCGCCAGGCCGGTGCTGAGGTCCTTGGTGAGGGCCGCGACGGCGTCAACACCGCCGTCGCGCACGGCTGCCACCAGTGCGGTGCCCACGATGACGCCTTCGGCGTACGCAGCGATCTCGCGGACCTGGTCGGCGGTGGAGACACCCAGTCCGACGCAGACCCGCTCGGCGCCGGCGGCGTGGGCGGCCGACACGACGTCCTTGGCGGCGGAGCTCACGGAGGTGCGCGCTCCGGTGACGCCCATGATGGACACGGCGTAGACGAAGCCGCGGCTGGCGTCGACGGTGCGCTGCATACGCTCGGCGGTGGACGACGGCGCTACCAGGAACACCCGGTCCAGGCCGTACTTGTCGGACGCTTCAAACCATTCGGCGGCTTCGTCCGGAATCAGGTCCGGCGTGATGAGCCCTGCTCCCCCGGCCTCGGCGAGGCGCCGGGAGAATTCGTCCACGCCCATCCGGACCACTGGGTTCCAGTAGGTCATGACCAGGACGGCGGCATCGGTCTTGCTGGTGATGCCTTCCACGACGTCGAAGACCTGCCGGACGTGGAAGCCGTTGGCCAGGGCCTCGGTGGTGGCGGCCTGGATGACCTGGCCGTCCATGACGGGGTCCGAGTACGGGATGCCGATCTCGATCAGGTCCGCGCCGTTATCGGCCAGCGCGATGCCGGCGGCAATGGTCTGCTCCACGGTGGGGTACCCGGCGGGGAGGTAGCCGATCAGTGCGGCGCGGCCTTCGGCGCGGGCCTTGTCGATGGCTGCTGCGGACTTGCTGGTGGTCTGTGCCTTGTTGGCCGCCTGTGCGCTGCTCACAGCTGTTCCCCTTCTTTGCCGATTTCCGATTCGGCGGAATCCTTGTCCAGCAGGTCGAACCATTCAGCCGCGGTGGCCACGTCCTTGTCACCGCGTCCGGAGAGGTTGATGATGATGATCTTGTCCGCGGCAGATTCGCCGGCTTCAGCCGCTTCGGCGGCGAGACGCTGGCCCACCTTGATGCCGCCGGCCAGGGCATGGGCCGACTCGATGGCGGGGATGATGCCCTCGGTGCGGCACAGGACGCGGAACGCTTCCATTGCCTCACTGTCGGTGATGGGCTCGTAGCTGACCCGGCCAATGTCGGACAGGTAGGAGTGCTCCGGTCCGACGC
The DNA here is from genome assembly GCF_042731175.1 of Pseudarthrobacter sp. NPDC059871. Classification (NCBI taxonomy): domain Bacteria; kingdom Bacillati; phylum Actinomycetota; class Actinomycetes; order Micrococcales; family Micrococcaceae; genus Pseudarthrobacter; species Pseudarthrobacter sp. NPDC059871. The sequence continues at coordinate 60,046 of NZ_JBHWJV010000011.1, read as the reverse complement.
CGGGGTAGTCCAGTCCGGCGGAGATGGAGTGGGACTCGATGGTCTGGCCGTCGTCGTCCTGCATGAGGTAGGAACGGGCGCCGTGCAGGACGCCGGGCTTGCCGAGCGTGATGGTGGCGGCGTGCCGTCCGGTTTCGACGCCGTCGCCGCCGGCTTCGAAGCCATAGATCCTGACGGACGGGTCGTCGAGGAAGCCATGGAAAATGCCGATGGCGTTGGAACCGCCGCCGATGCAGGCGCAGACGGCGTCCGGAAGGCGGCCGGTCTGCTCAAGGATCTGGGCGCGGGCTTCCTCGCCAATGACCTCGTGGAAGTAGCGGACCATGGCGGGGAACGGGTGGGCGCCCGCGGCGGTGCCCAGCAGGTAGTGGGTGTTTGCCACGTTGGCCACCCAGTCGCGGAGGGCCTCGTTAATGGCGTCCTTCAGGGTCTGCGAGCCGCTGGTGACGGGGATGACCGTTGCGCCGAGCAGCTCCATGCGGGCCACGTTGAGCGCCTGGCGGCGGCAGTCCTCGGCGCCCATGTAAACGACGCACTCGAGTCCCAGCAGGGCTGCGGCCGTCGCGCTGGCAACGCCGTGCTGCCCCGCGCCGGTCTCGGCGATGATGCGGGTCTTGCCCATCCGCTTGGCCAGCAGCGCCTGCCCCAGGACGTTGTTGATCTTGTGCGAACCGGTGTGGTTCAGGTCTTCGCGCTTGAGGAAGACGCGGACTCCCCCAGCGTGCTCTGAGAAGCGCTTCGCTTCGGTGAGCAGCGAGGGCCGGCCGGAGTAGTTCTTGTTCAGGTCTGCGATCTGCGCCCTGAAATCTGGATCGTTCCTGGCCTTGTCGAAGGTTTCCTCGAGCTCGTCCAGGGCAGCGATGAGCGATTCAGGCATCCAGCGTCCGCCGAAGGACCCGAAGTACGGCCCCGGGGCGTGCCGGAGGGAGCCGTCCTGCAGGAATGCTTCTGCGGCTTTGTTGTCAGCGTTTCCTGAAGGTGCGTCGGCCATCAGTCCCGTCCTGTTCCAGTAGTTCGATCAAAGTATGGGTCCGGGCTGGGCCGCCCGGACCGTTGTACCGCGCCCACGGACCGGCTGCGGCAGCCCCGCGGGCGCCGTCAGTCGTGTGCCGGTCAGCCCCGGGCCGCGATGGCGGCGGCACCGGCGGCGGTGAACTCCGCGATGCGCTCCAACGGCGTGGAATGGCTGACCAGGGCCTCGCCCACCAGGATGGCGTTGGCGCCGCTGGCCGCGTAGTGCGTGACGTCATCCACGTCGCGGACCCCGGACTCGGCCACCACCACTGCGCCGGCCGGAATCCGGCCCGTAAGTGAGGCGAAAACGGACCGGTCGACGTCGAGCGTCTTCAGGTTGCGCACGTTGACGCCGATGATGCGGGCGTTTGCCGCGGCGGCACGGTCGATTTCCTCTTCCGTGTGCGTTTCCACGAGGACGTTCATGCCGAGCTCGTGGCTGAGCGCGCTGAAATCAGCCAGTTGGGCGTCGGACAGCGCTGCGACGATCAGGAGGATCAGGTCCGCACCGTGCGCCCGGGCTTCCCAGATCTGGTACTCATCCAGGGTGAAGTCCTTGCGCAGCAGCGGGATGTCGACGGCGGCGCGGACGGCATCAAGGTCGGCAAGGGAGCCATTGAACCGGCGCTGTTCGGTGAGGACACTGATGACGGCGGCACCGCCCTCGGCGTACTGCCGTGCGAGGGAGGCCGGATCGCCGATACTGGCGAGGTCCCCCTTAGAGGGGCTCCGCCGCTTGATTTCGGCGATGACCTTGAGTTGGTCGCGCGACGGTGAGGGTCCGCCCAGTGCCGCCCATGCGTCACGGGCGGGCGCAGCAGCCTGCGCGAGGTCCTTCAGTTCAGCCAGGGAAACGAGCCGCTTCCTGGCCTCCATATCCTCCCGGACACCGGCGTTGATGTCGTCGAGAACAGTTGCCATCAGTGGCCGGAGTTCTTGAGCTTGCTGCCCTCGACGCCGTAACCTGCCTTGCGCATGACGTAACCGAGGAGCAGGCCCACCACCATGACCACGCCACCTGCAATGAAGATGGGGGTGTTGGCGATGACGAAGGCGATGGACATGATGAGTGCACCGACGAGCATGACGATGACGCAGGTCCATGCGGCGGGGCTGTTGCCGTGGCCCAGCTCCTGGCTGTGGTCAATGGCGCCCGGGGCTACCTGGCGGGTGCCGGACTTGGAAACGGACGCAGGTGCTTTGCTCATGGAAAATCTCCTCAGGGTGGATACTGCTTACATTCTGCCATTTTTTGGCCGGTGATCCGGAACCGGCCCGCTGCCCTGCGGCCCGGACCGACGGCCATCTGCCGGATCAGGTGGGGTCGTCGCCGCGCGAGAGCCTGTCCCAGCTGTCGATCTCATCCACGGGGCCGCTGGCCGCCGCGGTTCCGGCCACGGCGCGGGCGTCATATTTGGTCCGTGCGGCCCAGTGGCGGGACGCAGGAAGGATCAGCAGCCCGCCCAGGGCAAGGAGGCAACCGGCCACGACGGCGAGCACCGGGAAAGCGGTGACCGCCACCTGGGCCTGGGTGCCGGTGACGCCCGTCGCCGCGCCGATGGATCCCTGCGAAGCTGCCAGCGGGTCGGCCAGAACCGTCCCCGCCGCAGCGACGATGCCGGCCGAGGCCAGGAGGATGATGGCGGCAATGATCCAGCGGGCGATCCTGCCGGCGATGGATGCGGCGAGCCCGCCTGCCAGGGCCACCAGGGCCAGGGCTGTCACCGCGGTGGCAGCCTGGCTGCCTTGGACCTGCAACGGCTCCTGCCCCGCGCCGGCCTGGCTGGGGTCCAGGGCGACGGTCATCCACGTCTGGGTGGTGGTGCCGAAGACAGCCAGCGCAAGGACGGCGATGAGCAGCACCACAGTGGACTTGCGCGCCCACGCCGGAGCTGCCTTCCGGGTTTTCACTGCCTGGTCCGGTACGGGGCTCGGGTCAGGCATCAGGAATCGCCGCCGGGCAGGGAGTCGGCCGTGATGTCATGAAGGGAACCGGCGGTGTGCACTGCCCGCAGTGGGGCGGCAGCCTTGTTGACGGTCTCGAGTGCTTCGGTGGGGTTCACGGAGTCTGCCACGATGCCGCCGCCGGCCTGGACATAGGCCCGGCCTTCCCTGACCAGGGCGGAGCGGATGGCGATGGCCATGTCCATGTCCCCGGCGAAGTCCAGGTAGCCCACCACACCGCCGTAGATGCCGCGGCGGTGCGGTTCCAGCTCGTCGAGCAGGCGCAGCGCCCGCGGCTTGGGGGCGCCGGAAAGCGTACCGGCCGGGAATGTCGCCTTCAGGACGTCGTAGGCTTTCGCAACCGGTGACAGCTGGCCCACCACGGTGGATACCAGGTGCATGATGTGGCTGAAGCGCTCCACTTCCATGAACTGGGTGACGTCAACGGTTCCGGCAACGCAGACCTTGGAGAGGTCATTGCGCGAGAGGTCCACCAGCATGAGGTGTTCGGCGCGTTCCTTCTGGTCCGCGAGCAGTTCCTCCGCCAGGGCCTTATCAGCCTCGACCGTCTTACCTCGGGGCCGGGACCCGGCGATGGGGTGCGTGATGACCTCTTCGCCGGTGACCGTCACCAGGGCTTCGGGTGAGGACCCCACGATGGAGTACTCCCGGCCGTCGGCGTCTTCGAGGCTGAAGATATACATGTACGGGCTGGGGTTGGTGTTGCGCAGCACGCGGTACACATCCAGCGCGGAGGCCTTGCACTCCATTTCGAACCGGCGCGAGATGACCACCTGGAACACTTCGCCGTCAACGATAGCTTCCTTGCCCCGGTCAAGCGCCGCCAGGTAGTCGTTTTCATCCCAGCGTTCCTGGACACTGGAGGCAAAGTCCAGGGCGGCGGGGGCAAGCACCGAGACCGGCTGCACCACGGGGGTGCTGACCTTGGCCAGGAGCGCCTTGACCCGTGCCACGGCATCGTGCCAGGCCTCGTCCACGCGCTCGGTGCTGTTGTCGAAGTTGATGGCGTTGGCGATCAGCAGGACAGTACCGTCCACGTTGTCGTGCACGGCCATGTCGGTGACCAGGTTGAGCGCCATCTCCGGCAGGTGGAGGTCATCCTCGGGAGGGCTCACCAGCCGCTCCCAGTGCCGCACGGTTTCCCAACCGAGGAAGCCCACCAGCCCGGACGTGAAGGGGGGCAAGCGGTCGAACCGGTCCGTGCGGAGGGCATCGATGGTGTCACGGATGGCGTCCACGGGGCTGCCGTCCACGGGTACGCCTGCCGGCGGTTCGCCCAGCCAGTGCGCCTGGCCGTCCATGGTGGTGAGGGTGGCACGGGAATTCGCGCCGATGAAGGAGTAGCGGGACCACGTGCCGCCCACGGCAGCGGATTCCATCAGGAACGTGCCGGGCTGGCCCTGCGCCAGCTTGCGGTACAGGCCGATGGGGGTTTCGGCGTCCGCCAGCACCTTCAGTCGTACCGGAATGACCCGGCTGTGGCCGGCCAGCTCCCGGAATTCCTCAAGGCTGGGGCTGATGGTTCCAAGGTCCTGCATGGCTATGCTTTTCCGCCTGTTCTTAGAAGGGCCGGCTGCGCCGGGCGCCTGAAGTTCTTCGGGGAGCCGGTCTCCCCTTTCGGCCGGGTGGGCCTGCGGAGCCGGGCTCAGTCGTTGGCCGCGGTCACCACGGCCAGGTCCCTGCCGTCGAAGCAGGTCCTGGTGCCGGTGTGGCAGGCGGCACCCACCTGGTCCACCCGCACCAGCAAGGCGTCGCCGTCGCAATCCATGGCTACGGACTTGACCCACTGGACGTGGCCGGACGTATCGCCCTTGCGCCAGTACTCCTGGCGGGACCGGGAGTAGAAGGTGACCCTGCCGGTGGTCATGGTCCGGTGCAGCGCCTCGTCATCCATCCAGCCGAGCATGAGGACCTCGTTGGTGTCGTACTGCTGCACGACGGCGGCCACCAGGCCTGCGTTGTCACGCTTCAGCGCGGCGGCAAGCGCCGCCGGAAGGGGGCTCGCCGGTGCGGAGGTTTCCGGAGCGCCCCCGGCAGCGCCGGGCAAGGCAACGCCGGGCAGGGCGGCACCGGTGGTTTGGGCGGCGGTTTGTACGGGGGCAGGCTGCTCAGACATCAGGTCAAGTCTAGTGCCTTGGCCACAGCCGGACCCGATGTGAACAACGGCACGCCGGCCGCAGGGGCCGTGCTGCCCAAGTTCGGGCCTCTCATGCTAGTTTTCCAAGTGATGCATTTCGTCGAACCGTCCCGAGAAGTCCTGGCCGAAACCCTGCTTGCGGCCGGCCCTGACGCGCCCACGCTCTGCAAGGGGTGGCGCACCAGGGACCTCGCCGCGCACCTTTACCTGCGTGAGCGGAAGGCTGCCGTGGGGCTTGGCCTGATCATCAAGCGGTTGGCCAAAGCCTCAGACCAGGCCACAGCGAAACTGGCTGCGAAGCTGACCAACACCGAGGACTACGCCGGCCTGGTCAATACCTTCCGCGCCGGTCCCCCGGCACTCTCCCCGATGAGCATCAGGGCATTGGATGAGAGTGCCAACCTGATCGAGTACTTCGTCCACACCGAGGATGTCCGCCGGGCCGTCGACCGCTGGGCGCCCCGCGCCCTCGACGAGGCCTACTCCGACGCGCTCTGGGATGAACTCGTCAAGCGGGCAGCCATCCTGTACCGCGGCGTGGATCTGGGCATCGTGCTGGTCCGGCCGTCGGGTCCCCGCCACGTGGCCAAGCGCGCACCGGTATCGGTGGCCATCGTTGGCGAGCCGGGCGAACTGCTGATGCACGCCCACGGCCGCACCCGCCACGCCCTGGTCACCTTCGAAGGCCAACCGGACGCCGTCGCGCTCCTGCAGTCAGCAGAAGTCGGCCTTTAACCCACTCGCGCCATCAGTTGGTGTCGCTAAGAGCGCCTCTTAACAACCCCAACTGACAGCGCAACGGGAGGGTCAGCGGACCTCGAAGCCGGCGTTCCTGATGGCGTCCTTGACCTGGTGCATCATGTCGTTCGGGCCCCAGTGGAAGATCGAGGCGGCCAGGACGGCGTCTGCCCCCGCCGCGACAGCGGGCGGGAAGTGTGCGGGTTCCCCGGCGCCGCCCGAGGCGATCAGCGGCACCTTGACGGCGGCGCGGACCATCCGGATCATTTCCAGGTCGAAGCCGTCCTTGGTTCCGTCCGCATCGATGGAGTTCAGCAGGATTTCGCCCACCCCGCGGTCGGCTGCCTCCTTGGCCCACTCGATTGCGTCGATTCCGGTGCCGGTCCGCCCGCCGTGCGTGGTCACTTCGAAGCCCGAGGCGGTCGGCTTGGATCCGGCACGGGTGCGGCGGGCGTCCACGGACAGGACGAGGACCTGGGAACCGAAGTGCCGGGTGATCTCGTCAATGACGTCCGGGCGGGCGACGGCGGCGGTGTTGATGGCTGCCTTGTCCGCGCCGAACCGCAGGAGCTTGTCCACCTCGGCCACGCCGCGGACGCCGCCGCCAACGCACAGCGGGATGAAGACTTCCTCGGCGGTGCGGCGGACCACGTCGAAGGTGGTCTCGCGGTTGCCTGAGGACGCCGTGACGTCGAGGAACGTCAGTTCGTCGGCCCCCGCATTGTCGTAGCGGTGGGCCAGCTCAACGGGGTCGCCGGCGTCGCGGAGGCCCTCGAAGTTGACGCCCTTGACGACGCGACCGGCGTCAACATCAAGGCAGGGAATGACGCGGACTGCTACTGCCATGGGTACTCCTGGAGAAATCTGCGGTGCTGTGTGGGGTTCCGGCGCTAAATCCGGCAGGCGTGGATGCTGCTGACCAGGATGGCCCGTGCACCGAGATCGTACAGTTCGTCCATGATCCGGTTGGTTTCCTTCTTCGGCACCATGGACCGGACGGCCACCCAGTCGGAGTCGCGCAGCGGTGACACCGTGGGCGATTCCAGCCCGGGGGTCAGGGCAGCCGCTTTTTCCACCAGTTCCTTGCGGATGTCGTAGTCCATGAGGACGTACTGGCGGGCCACCAGGACACCCTGGAGGCGGCGGATGAGGACGTCGACTTCCTTGGCGGTACCGTTGGTTGTCCCGCCGGTGCGGCGGATCAGGACGGCCTCGGACTTGAGGATGGGGTCGCCGAAGATTTCCATCCCGGCGGCCTTGAGGGTGTTGCCCGTTTCCACGACGTCAGCGATGGCGTCGGCGACACCCAGGCGGACTGAGGACTCCACGGCGCCGTCAAGGCGTACCACATTGGCGTTGATGCCGCGTTCGGCAAGGTAGCCGCGGAGCAGGCCGTCGTAGCTGGTGGCGAGGCGCTTGCCGTCGAGTTCTTCGGCGGAGGCAAAGTCGCCCACGGGTCCGGCGAACCGGAAGGTGGAGGCTGCGAACCCCAGCGGAAGCAGTTCTTCGGCTTCCACCTCGGCGTCCAGCAGGAGGTCGCGGCCGGTGATGCCGACGTCGAGGGTCCCCCGGCCCACGTACACGGCGATGTCGCGCGGGCGGAGGAAGAAGAACTCGATGTCGTTATCCGGGTCCACCATGACCAGTTCGCGGCTGTCGCGACGCTGGCGGTATCCCGCCTCGGACAGCATCGCGGAGGCGGCTTCGGACAGGGATCCCTTGTTGGGGACGGCAACTCGGAGCATGGGGGTGTTCTTTCTGGATGGAATGTCTAGGGGTTCAGGCAGTGCTGGCCACGGCTGGACCGGCGGCAGGACGCGCGCCGGGCTGGTGGCTACAGATGCTTGTAGACGTCTTCCAGGGTCAGGCCTTTGGCGAGCATCAGAACCTGCAGGTGGTACAGCAGCTGGGAAATTTCCTCGGCCGCGGCTTCATCGGATTCATATTCGGCAGCCATCCAGACTTCGGCTGCTTCCTCAACGACTTTCTTACCGATGCCGTGCACACCGGAGTCCAATTCAGCGACGGTGCGGGAGCCTTCCGGGCGGGTGGCTGCCTTCTCGCTGAGCTCAGCGAACAGCGTCTCGAAATTCTTCACGCCCTCCAGCCTACTTGCTGCGGCACGGCGGGCGCTTCCCGGGCCGTTCCATGACGGACGCGATGTGAGCGAATACACACCGCGCCCGCCATTGGCTTTCGGTACTGCCTGGTGCCTGTCGGCTACGTGTACTGCTTGAGGACGACGGCGGTGGCCAGTGCCGCGGTGACGGCCTCGTGCCCCTTGTCTTCCTTGGAGCCGGGGAGGCCGGCGCGGTCCAGGCCCTGCTGTTCGGTGTCGCAGGTGAGGACGCCGAAGCCCACCGGCACCCCGGTGCGGACGCTGACGTCGGTGAGTCCCGACGTCGCGGCCTGGCAGACGTACTCGAAGTGCGGGGTACCGCCACGGATGACGACGCCGAGCGCCACCACGGCGTCGAAGTGCGGTGCCAGGCGTGCGGCCGCTACCGGGAGCTCAAAGCTGCCGGGTACGCGGATGACCGTGGGTTCGTTGATGCCGGCGTCCTTGGCCGCGCGCAGGGCGCCGTCCAGGAGGCCGTCCATGATCTGGGTGTGCCAGCTGGCCGCGACGATCGCGAGCCGGAGCTGCGACGTTTCGGCCGGGTTGAGGGTGGTGAGGTCGATATCGGGGGCGCCGTGTCCGCTCATGGGTGCGAGGTGTCCGTTCAGTCTGGTGGTTCAGTGGTGTGGTCAGGTCAGTCTTGTTCGTGGCGGAACGGACCGTCAGGGCCCGGTACCGGCACGGGGTCGGCCCCGGTGTCCAGCAACAGCCGGTGTTCCATGCGGTCCTTCTTGGTCCGCAGGTACCGGATGTTCTGCTCGCGGGAGGGCACCTCGGTGGGAACCATCTCCACCACCTTGACGCCGGCCTTGGCCAGCCGGTTCTGCTTGTCCGGGTTGTTGCTGAGGAGCCGGACCTCGTGCAGGCCCATTTCGGCGAGCACCTGAGCGGCGGCCTTATAGCAGCGCGCATCCACCGGCAGGCCCAGCTGTTCGTTGGCCTCTACAGTGTCGAAGCCGGCTTCCTGCAGCGCGTAGGCCTTGATCTTGTTGGCCAGGCCGATGCCGCGGCCTTCCTGGCCGCGCAGGTACAGCAGGGTGCCGCCGTGTTCATGGATCAGTTCCAGGGCGTAGGCCAGCTGTTCGCCACAGTCGCAACGGTATGAGCCGAAGACGTCACCGGTCAGGCATTCCGAGTGCAGCCGCACCAGCGGCGCCTTTCCGTCGCTGGGCGGGTTGGGCGAACTGACGGCGAGGTGTTCCACGCCGGTCACAAGGTCGGTCCATGCCTGCGCCACAAAGTCACCGAAGGCGGTGGGAAGCTGCACAATGGGACCGCCGCTGACGGGGTGTGGAGCCCCACCGTTGCCGGTGTGGTGCTTCCGGTGACCGTTCTGGCTGTCGTCGCTGGCTGCCGATGCCGTCATCGCTTCTCCTTTTCTCCGCCCGGAACAATCCGGACATTCTGATCCAGGCCTCCCCCGGTCCCGGCTTCAAGATACGCCACCAGGTCCTCGATGGAGACCAAAGGGCACCCATGTTCCGCTGCGAACGAACGGAGCCCGTCCAGGCGCATCATCTCACCGTCGTCGTACACCACCTCCGCGATGACGCCGACCGGCTCAAGTCCCGCCAGGCGGCACAGGTCCACCGCGGCCTCGGTGTGGCCCTGGCGCTCCCGCACACCTCCGTCAACCGCACGGAGCGGAAAAATATGCCCCGGGCGGGTCACTGAAGCGGGGAGGGCCTGCGGATCCGCGAGGACGCGTGCCGTGAGGGCGCGGTCCGTGGCGGAGATGCCGGTGCTGACACCAATGGCGGCGTCGCAGGACACCGTGTAGGCGGTGCCTTTGGCGTCCTCGTTGACTGCCGTCATGGGCGGGAGTTCCAGGGCGTCTGCCCGCTCCCCCGTCAACGGCACGCAGATGACGCCGGAGCTGTAGCGGATGGTCCAGCCCATCAGCGCGGGCGTGGCATGCTGGGCTGCGAAGATGATGTCGCCTTCGTTTTCCCGGTCCTCATTGTCCACCACGAGCACCGGCCTTCCCGCCGCCATGGCGCGGACGGCGTCCCCGATGGAATCCAGTCCGCGGGTGGGAACCACTGCCGGCACGGCTCCGGGTTCCAGGCGGGCAGTCCCGTTCACAGGGCACCACCCGGTGCTCCCGCAACGGTGCCCCCGGTCTCGGTGCCGCCGGTACCAACGGTGCGGAATGCGAGCAGCCGTTCGGTGTACTTGGCGAGGACGTCCACTTCCAGGTTGACCCGGCTTCCGGTGGTCTTGGTGCCGAGACCGGTCTCTGCCAGGGTAGTGGGGATCAGTCCCACTTCGAACCAGGGCTGTTCCTCCGCGGCGGCGCTGACGGCCGTCACGGTGAGGGAGACGCCGTCGATGGCGATGGAGCCCTTCTCGGCGATGTAGCGGGCCAGGTTGGCGGGTACTCCGAAGCGGAGCCGCTCCCAGTTGCCCTGCGGCTCGCGTTCCAGGAGGACGCCGACGCCGTCCACGTGGCCCTGCACCACGTGGCCGTCCAGCCTCCCTCCTGCGGGGACGCACCGTTCCAGGTTGACGGCGTCCCCGGCGGCCAGCTCGCCGATGGTGCTCCTGACCAGGGTTTCGCCCATGACGTCAACGCTGAATTCCTTGCCGTCGATGTCCGTGGCGGTGAGGCAGACGCCGTTGACGGCGATGGAGCCGCCCAGGGCCAGTCCCTCGGTGGTGCCGGGGGCGCGGAGCCGGACGGTGGCGCTGGTATCGCCGTCGCGCTCAACGGCGAGCACCTCTCCCTGTTCGGCGATAATTCCGGTAAACATCAGTAGCCTCCCTGGGCTTATCGCGCAGCTTCGCGCGATGGTTGTTGGTCAAATGCAACGTGGCGTTGCGGTTTCAGGTGAAGTCTCAGGTCACGGCCCAGCGTGCGCACGGCGCCGCCGTCGGAAGCGTCCCACTCCCATTGCTGGGCGTCCGGAAGGGTGCTGATTCCCAGCCCGTCCAGCGAGGAGGTCCCCGAACCGAGCAGTGTGGGTGCCAGGTAGACGATCAGTTCATCCACCAGCCCTGCCGTGAGGAATGCGCTGAGAATCCGTGAACCGCCTTCCACCATGACGTGGCGGGTTCCGGACGCATACAGGGTGGTCAGCGCCTCGCGGGGGTCCCGGGTGGCAAGGTGGACGGCCAGGCCGTCGTCGCCCAGGATTGCGGCGTCGTCGGGAATGTTCCGCAGGCCCATGACGGCGCGGACCGGCTGCCTCGCTGCCGGGTTGCCCGAGGCGTCGCGGGCATTCAGCCGCGGATTGTCCACCGCGACCGTCTGGGTTCCCACCAGGATGGCGTCGATGCGGCTCCGGATCCCGTGGTTGTCTGCCAGGGACTCCGGGCTGGAGATCCACTGGCTGGTGCCGTCTTCGGCTGCGATGCGTCCGTCGAGGGTTTGGGCGATATGGAGGGTGGTGAAGGGTCGCTTTTCTGCTACGGCCTCGAACCACCGGCGGTTCAGTTCCAGGGATTCCGCTGCCGCCAGGCCGCTGCGGACAGCGATACCGGCCTTGCGCAGGGTCGCTGCTCCCCCGGCGGCAGGGTCGTGGGGATCGTCCACGGCGTAGACAACATCGGTGATGCCGGCGGCGATGATCGCTTCCGTGCACGGTCCGGTCCGGCCCACATGGTTGCAGGGTTCCAGGGTTACCACCATGGTGCAGCCGGCAAGGTCCACGCCCGCTTCCTGGGCGCGGGCCACGGCATCAGCCTCAGCGTGGGCGGTGCCCGCGCCGCGGTGGTATCCGGTGGCAAGTTCGCGGCCGTCAGGGCTTACGACGACGGCACCCACCAGGGGATTGGCGCCGCGCGGCCCCTGCAGGGCAGCTTCGAGGGCGTGCTCCATGGCTTGGACTTCCGCGGGGGTGAAGGGTGCGGCCACCCGGAGTTCGGCGGCCATCAGAGCTTCACCCGCGGGTCCGGAAAGGCGGTTTCCACCGAGGCCGGCTGCTCGTCGCGCCCGCCGGCTGTGCCAGCCCTGCGGGAGGCATTCCACCAGACAAAGAACCCGGCCAGGGTGAAGAAGCCGTAGAAGAGGTACATGAAGGCGCTGGCGTAGTAGCCGGCGCTGAACAGGAGCGGGACCCCCACAATGTCCACGGCCACCCACATCAGCCAGAACTCGGTCCAGCCCCGCGCCATGCCGTAGGTGGCCAGGAGCGATCCCACGAAGGTCCAGGCGTCAGCCCACACCGGCGGGTAGGACCCCAGGGAGTCAAAAAGCGGGGTCAGGGCAACGGTGCCGGCCACCAGCGCGGCCGCAAGGATGAGCCGGGTCCGGTTGCTGGCCCACTGGGGCACGACGGCGGTGTTCCCGCCATCGGCGCTCCGGCCCTGCTTCCAGCGGTGCCAGCCATAGGCAGCCACGGCGATGAACATCACCTGGCGGCCGGCCTGCCCCCACAGGGTGGCCGGTGTGGCGGAGCCGAAGACGTTGCCCAGGAACACCGTGAGCAGCAGCAGGTTGCCAACAATGCCCACGGGCCAGGCCCAAACTTTGCGGCGCATGCCGCCGAATGCACTTGCCAGGCCGAAAATGTTGCCCAGCACTTCTCTCAATATCAGGACAGATCCCCCCACGGGGATCTGAGCGTCAAAGAGCCATCGCAGGAGGTCCATGTCTGTGTGTCGTTCCTTCCCTGTCAGAACCGCGATGGCTCCGGGGGTATACGACAGCAGAACGCTTCGGAGCCCACGGGCGCCGAAGATACAGCTGTACGTGCTTCTCTCATCCAGACTTTAACTGTCGGTACCGGAATTTCACCGGTTCAACCGTTCACCGGGGCTTCGCCTGGCTTGCCAGGAAAAACCATCGGTTCGCGGGTCGCGGACTGTCACCGCCGGTTCGGACTTACACCGACCCCGGAGCACGTATGTGTGTTGTTATTGTGCCACAACTGGATGTGGCTTCTTCTTATTCCGCCGTCGCCTTCCGTAACGAACGGCTGCCTTCCTCGCGGAGCCGTTCGATGGCTGCCGCGGGGTCGTCGGCCCCGTAGACAGCGGAGCCGGCTACGAACACGTTCGCTCCGGCTTCCGCGGCGCGGGTGATGGTGTCCTCAGTGATCCCGCCGTCTACCTGGATGGCCACGCCGATGCCGGAACCGTCAATGGCGGCGCGGGCGCGGCGGATCTTGGGGAGGGTGACGTCGAGGAAAGCCTGGCCGCCGAAACCCGGTTCCACAGTCATGATGAGCAGCATGTCCAGCTCGGACAGCATGTCCAGGTACGGCTCCACGGCGGTGGATGGCCGCAATGCCATTCCCGCTTTCGCACCCCTGCTGCGGAGTTCACGGGCCAGCTTGATAGGCGCGATGGACGCCTCTGCATGGAACGTGACGGAGGCCAGGCCCGCGTCCGCGAAACCAGGCGCCCAGCGGTCGGCGTCGGCGATCATCAGGTGGGCGTCCAGGGGAACCGGGCTGACCGCCTGGATCCGCTGCACCACCGGCAGTCCGATGGTGAGGTTGGGGACGAAGTGGTTGTCCATGACGTCCACGTGCACGGCGTCGGCGTTGCTGATGCGCTTCAGCTCGGCCTCAAGGTTGACGAAGTCGGCCGAGAGGATGCTCGGGTTGATGCAGCATTGCGTCACGGGGATGCCTTTCGAAGGGTGGCTGGTGTGCGTGTGCCGGAGGGTGGCGTCAGGCCTTTTTTCGGATGAGGGCCAGGAACATGGCGTCGGTGCTGTGGACATGCGGCCACAGTTGCGCGGTCAGTTCATGCCCTGCACCAAGGTTCCCGGTGAGGCTGACGGAGTCGAGCACGGCCCCGGCGTCAAGGAGTTCCAGGTCATCACGTTTCCGCAGGGCGTCCGACACCACGGCGGTGGTTTCGGCGGGATGCGGCGAGCACGTCACGTACGCCACAACTCCCCCGGGCCGGACAGCTGCCAGCGCCGAAGTGAGCAGGTCGCGCTGCAGCGGTCCCAGGTCAGCCAGGTCCTTGGGCGAGCGGCGCCAGCGGGATTCAGGACGGCGGCGCAATGCCCCCAAACCGCTGCAGGGCACATCCACCAGGACACGGTCGAAGAATCCGGGCTGCTCTGCGCCGACCTCACGGCCATCCCCGGTGCGCACCTGCCAAGTGTCGTCCGGGACGGCGGACAAGGCCTGTTTGACCAATTTGGCGCGGTGCGGTGCGGGCTCGTTCGCCAGCAACGTGGCTCCGCGTTCCCGGGCGAGGGCGCCGAGCAATGCCGCTTTCCCGCCGGGTCCGGCGCAGAGGTCGAGCCAGGCTTCAGGCGCTGCGGCACCGGGAGATGCGGTTCCCAGCTCCACCGCAGCCATCGCACGGGCCACCAGTTGCGAGCCGACGTCCTGTACCCGGGTGGTGCCTGCGCGTACCGAGGACAACCGTCCCAGGTCTCCACCGCTGGACAGGGCGGACCCTTCAACAAGTTCACCGGGTGTGGCGCCGTCTTCAAGCGCTTCGTCAAGGTTCCCCAGTCCGGGAAGGGCCACCAGGTTGACCACCGGGGCCGCGTTGTCCGCTTCGAGCAGGGCGTTGATTTCCCCGACCGGGCGGCCGTGGGCCACCAAGGCCTGGCGCATGGCCCGGACGATCCATTCGGGGTGGGCGTGGCGGAGCGACGCGATGCGGGTTTCGTCGGTTTCGTCCGCTACCAGCAAGTCCAGCCACTCATCCAGGCTGTGGGCGCTGACCTTGCGAAGGACCGCATTAATCAGGGCGGAGGGTCCTGCACCGATGACTGCGCGGGCGAGACCCACCGTCTGGTCCAGTGCCGCATGGGCAGGGACGCGCATGGCGAGAAGCTGGTGGACGCCGATGCGCAGCGCATCCAGGACTGCAGGGTCCAGCTGGTCCAGCGGCCGGTCGACGCAGCGCGCCAGGACGGCGTCGTAGGTCCCCTGTCCCCTCAGCGCGCCGTAGCTCAGCTCGGTGGCGAACCCGGCGTCGCGCTTGTCCAGCCGGTGCTGCCGGATCCGGGCCGGCAGGACAAGGTTGGCGTAGGCGTCCTCCTGCGCAACGGCGCGGAGTACCTCGAATGCCACGAGCCGGGCGGGGTCTGCCCGGCGGGTGCGCTGTGCGGGCGCGTTCTCGGTGAAGTTCCGCTGCGGGCCACGGTTCCGCTCCCGGCCCTGGGCGTCGCGGCGGCTGTTGTCCCGCGGGCCGCCCTGGCCGCGGCCGCTTTGGCTGGCGCCACGCCCGCGGCCGGAGGGACGGCCTTGCTGTGCACCACCGGAATTCGTACCGGATCCACTCATTCGAATACCACGCCTTCCAGCGAACCAATGCCGCGAGCCCAATCGGGCGCGGCCATCATCTTTTTTCCGGCGGGCTGGATGCGGGTCAGCTCCACAGCGTGGGAACCGGTGCCCACCAGCACGCTCTTGCCGTGAACTGCCAGGGCACCAGGTGCGAGGTCCTCAACATCCGGACGCAGCCGCACAGGATCGAGCTTGACGCGCTGGCCATCCAGGAGCGTCCAGGCTCCGGGCTCGGGGGTGGCGCCACGGGCCTGGCGGCCGATGGCCAGGGCCGGGTGGTGCCAATTCAAGTGCCCGTCTTCCAGGGTGAGTTTTGGCGCCAGCGATACGTCTCCGGCCTGTGGCACCGCAGATGCCTTACCCGTTGCGACGGCGGACAGGGTCTGCGCCAGCAGGACCGCGCCGCTGTGGGAGAGCCGTTCCAGGAGCTGGCCGGCCGTGTCTTCCGGGCCAACGGACTCGGTGAGGGTGCCGAACACCGGTCCCGTATCGAGCCCCTTCTCCAGCTGGAAGGTCACGGCGCCGGTGACGTCATCGCCGGCCATCACCGAGCGCTGCACAGGTGCGGCACCGCGCCACGCGGGCAGCAGCGAAAAGTGCAGGTTGATCCAGCCGTGGCGTGGAATGTCCAGGGCTGCGGGGGGAACCAGCCCGCCGTAGGCCACGATGGCTGCGACATCGGGGGCAGCGGCCGAGATCTGTTCGACGGCGGCGTCGTCAACCTTTGCAGCGTAGATGACATCCAGCCCCAACTCGAGGGCCCGCGCAGCGACCGGCGACGGCGTGAGGACGCGTTTGCGCCCAACCGGGGCGTCCGGGCGGGTCAGGACGGCGACGACGTCGAAGCCGGCGTCGACGAGGGCATTCAAAGAGGGAACCGCGACGGCGGGAGTCCCCGCGAAAAGGACCCTCACCCCGCATTACCAAAACTGGAGCCGGCAGTACCGGAACCGCCGAAGCTCGCTCCACCGAAGCTGGACCCCACGGTCTTCGCGCGCTTGGCGGTGGTGCGCTCCGTGACGGAGTCGTAGTTGGCGTTGCGGATGGAGCGCAGGGCGGACTTGCGGTCCTCGCCCTCCAGCCGGTCTGTGTAGAGGACGCCGTCCAGGTGGTCGTTCTCGTGCTGGAAGCAGCGGGCCAGCATGCCTTCGCCTTCGATGGAGACCGGGTTGCCGTGCATGTCCACGCCGGTGACGCGGGTGGCGCGGAAACGGCGTACGGGGAAGCCCAGGCCCGGGATGGACAGGCAGCCCTCCACGTGGTCCGGCTGGTAGTCGTCACTGTTTTCGAGCACGGGGTTGATGATGTGCCCTTCGACGCCGTCAATCCGGTAGGTGAAGACGCGCTTGCTGACACCGATCTGGGGCGCGGCAAGGCCGGCACCATCCACGTCCTCCATGGTTTCGGTCATGTCGGCGACCAGCTTGGCAAGTTCAGGCCCGAATTCCGTCACAGGATCGGCCACAGTGCGGAGCACGGGATCGCCGATAATGCGGATATTCAGAATAGCCATGCGCGGATTTTCCTCACGGTTAGCGGCAATGGGACCAATCCAGTTTAGGCGCTAGGCGGTGCGGGCCTGGGCCAGCGGCGGCGGGGCGATCGGGAGCAGGGCAGTGCCGGCACTGATGGTGTCGGCCGAGAGCTCCCACACGCGCCGCAGGGCGCAGAACTTCCACCAGTGGTGCTTGAGGACCTCGGGGTTGGCCCGCACCGGACGGACCTCCGTTTCCCCGATGGCCACCGCCAGCAGGACGGGGTCTTCCCCGTACTTCCACGGTTCCCAGGTACCCGCCACCGGATCCACCAGGCTCTCCTCTGCTTTCATGCCGGCCACCAGCTGCATCACCACTTTGTCGTCAAGGGCCTTGACCTGGCCGTCGCGGGTGGTGCCTTTGGTTTTGTAATCGATGAGGCAAATGCGGCCATTGATCCGCGCCACCAGGTCCAGGGTTCCCGCGTAGCCCACCGCTTTGTTCCAGACGGTAATTTCCGGAGCCAGGGGCTCCACACGGAAAAGCTCCCACCACTCGTCGAACCGCACGGCGAAGGCTTCCTCCCCGTTGGCGGCCAGCGCTTCCCGAGCTTCCTTCATGGCATGCGGACGCCCGAGTGCGCGCAGCGCAACCTGCTCGCAGTACGTGTGGACACGGTCTCCGCGGCGGGCGGCGTCGTCCCGATACGTCTCAGCGGCCTTGGCCGCCCGGTTAATCGCCTGCTTGATCTTCGCCGGGCTGCCCAGGCAGTCGGACAGCAGGGGGTCCTTGGCCAGGCTGCTTGCCCCCATGTAGCCGAACCAGCCGTCCAGGCCGTGCGGCTGCTGGCTGATGACTGTGGTGATGGACGGCACGGAGAACTGCTCCGACGTGGACCGGGCATACATCCGGCCGTATTCGGTGGCATGGGCGAGGAGCGGATCAGTCATACAAAGACTCTTTCACAGGGGGCCGACAAAATCTCCGGGAGCCAGGCCCAGGCATAAAAAAGGTCCGCCTCCGCTGCTGATGAGCGGAAACGGACCTTCTGCGGTGGGCGATACTGGGTTCGAACCAGTGACCTCTTCGGTGTGAACGAAGCGCGCTACCACTGCGCCAATCGCCCCGATGCATTTGAATGCTAACCCACACGGCGGCCTTTTCAAAAATCGGCCCCCGGCCTCATGAACAGCGCCGCGGGATGCCCCGTTTCCATTGACCCCTCCGGCGGATATCCAATCCCCCTTTCTGTATCCCGCGCCGGCAGCGGCGACGCGGGATACTCGAATTACATAGTTGTAAGTCGCTGCTTCCGCGCCATTACTGGGATGCAGGGACACAGGCACAGCGGCCGGAACTGCCGATTTGGTGTTTCCCGGAACCTCCTATATTGTTTTTACTCGTTGGAAGCGAGGAAATGCCGAAACGGCAAGGAATCAATCCTCCAAACTGCGGACGTAGCTCAGCTGGTAGAGCACCACCTTGCCAAGGTGGATGTCGCGAGTTCGAATCTCGTCGTCCGCTCGCAGGACACTGTCACGGCAACGGTTGCTAAACCGGGGCTTACACGGTGGGTTGGCCGAGAGGCGAGGCAGCGGCCTGCAAAGCCGTATACACGGGTTCGAATCCCGTACCCACCTCGGTGAAAACCATGGTTTTTCGGATACCCTCCGAATCAGCATGGGCGATTGGCGCAGCGGTAGCGCGCTTCCCTGACACGGAAGAGGTCACTGGTTCGATCCCAGTATCGCCCACTCGGCAAGGTAACTTGCCAACAGCATTCCGGCCCCGGCCGGAACGCAATTGCGGACGTAGCTCAGCTGGTAGAGCACCACCTTGCCAAGGTGGATGTCGCGAGTTCGAATCTCGTCGTCCGCTCTCTTTTTACAACCCATTGGCCGGTCCCCCGGTTTCCGGGCGATTGGCGCAGCGGTAGCGCGCTTCCCTGACACGGAAGAGGTCACTGGTTCGATCCCAGTATCGCCCACACTCGAAGCAGCTCTTGAAGAGCTGCTTTTTTGTTGCCCTCTGTGACCCCATCCGCTGCGGGCGAACGGCCAATCTCCCGAATGTCCTTGGAACTGCCCTCCTACGGGTCTAGGATCGATTGCGCAAGGAGCGACCTGGCTCCGCGACCGAAGGGAGGTGCTCGTGGGACTGATTGACGATCTAAAGGGCAAGGCACAGGGTCTTATCCGCGGAAACGAGCAGACCATCAAGGACGGCATCACCAAAGCCGGCGATTTTGTCGACCAGAAGACCGGCGGCAAGTACGCCGGCCACGTCGATAAGGTCCAGGATGGCGCTTCCAAGCTCGTGGACAAGAATAGGGCCCCTGGCGAGGCACCTGCCGCAGAGCAGGTCCCCCCGGTCAATCCCGTCAACCCGGCACCGCCGGCTGACAGGACTCCGTAAGGATCAAGGCCGGGGCATTGCCCCAGCACGTCAACGGGGCGCGGGTCCCGCCGGGAGGCGGCGCCCGCGCCTTTGGCGTTTAAATGGCATAGTGACTGCCGGCCGCTGCCGCTGTTCCGGGCGAAGGCCCGACTGGCTGAAAGGGCGCACCGGGGAGGCTGTGCTCACCTCAATTGCCACCCGGGCCGTAACCACGGATAACCTGCCGGTATGGCGAAGTCTTCCGCACCCACCCGCCCCCGCCGGACGGGCAGACCCTCCACTTTCGATTCCCGGCCCGTTGTTGCCGGCATTGTCACGGCCCTGGTGGGCTTTACGTCGTCCTTCGCCGTCGTCCTCGCCGGACTCAAGGCGGTGGGGGCCAACCCGGCGCAGGCTGCTTCCGGACTGCTGGCACTGACCCTGGCAGTCGGCGTCGGCGTCCTGCTGCTTGCATGGCGGTCCAAGGTTCCGGTCACGCTGGCCTGGTCCACACCAGGCGCAGCGCTGCTCGCTACGTCCGGAACGCCCGACGGCGGATGGCCGGCCGCCGTCGGAGCATTCCTTGCCGCCGGGGTGCTGATAGCGCTGACCGGGCTTATCCCTGCCCTCGGCCGGCTGATGGCGCGGATCCCCGCGTCGCTCGCCCAGGCAATGCTGGCCGGCGTCCTGCTGCAGTTATGCCTGGCACCGTTCACTGCGCTGGGCACCGTCCCGCTCTTCGTGGCCCCCGTCATTGTCTGTTGGCTGCTCATGATGAAGTTCGCCCCGCGCTGGGCTGTGCCTGCGGCACTCGTGGTGGCGCTGGGAGTGATCGCCTTCTCGCTGGTTGCCTCCGGCACCGGGCCCGGAACGGGCGGGGTGCTGCCGCAACTCGTGTGGACCACGCCGTCGTTCAGCCTGCAGGCCATGGTGGGCATTGCCCTGCCGTTGTTCGTGGTCACCATGGCCTCCCAGAACGTTCCGGGCGTGGCGGTGCTCCGGTCGTTCGGCTTTGCCACGCCGTGGCGGGCATCGATGCTGGTGACCGGTGCCGGCACTGTGCTGGGCGCGCCATTCGGCGGGCACGCCATCAACCTTGCCGCCTTGAGCGCGGCCCTCGCTGCCGGCGAGGAGGCCGGCAGCAACCGGAGCAGGCGTTGGGTTGCCGGAGTTACCTCAGGGCTGGCCTACATGGTCCTGGCCGCATTCTCGGCTGCTCTGGTCACCCTGGTCAGTGCAGCACCGGCCGGCATGCTGGAAGCGGTGGCAGGCCTGGCGCTTTTGGGCACGCTGGCGGCGTCAGTCTCCTCGGCGCTGGCTGATGCCGAGGACCGCATCGCCCCGGCCGTCACGTTCCTGACCGCGGCTTCGGGCCTCGCCTTCAGCGGGATCGGCTCGGCGTTTTGGGCGCTCCTTGCCGGCCTGCTGGTCAGGACGCTGCTGGTCCCCCGCCGGGAGCGGAAACTGCTGGACGGTGGACATGCAGGCGCGAAGGACAGCGCCTAGGAAGGGCCTCCGAGGGGCACTGCAAAGTACATCACTGCCCCGCCGGACGAACTAGGACGGTTCGTGGTTCTGGCCTTCGCGGGCCAGCGCGGTGAGCCTGGACACGGCGCGGAAGTACTTCTTCATGTAGCCCCCGGCCATCATTTCCTCTGTAAAGAGCTTGTCGAACGGCACGCCGCTGGCAAGGATGGGGACGTCCTTGTCGTAGAGACGGTCAGCCAGGACCACGAACCTGAGCGCCACGGCCTGCTCGGTGATGGTCTCCACGTTGCGCCACACCACGCCGTCGATGCCGTCGATGAGCTGGCGGTAACGGCTGGGGTGCACGCCCGCGAGGTGGTGGATGAGGGTGCTGAACTCGTCCTGGGCCACTGTCTTGCCGTCGAATTCCGCTTTCATGTGGGCGGACAGTTCGCTGTTCTTCAGCGGGGCCGGGGCTGCCGGCAAGCCGCGGTGGCGGAAGTCCTCGCCGTCGATGCGGATGACGTCGAACTGGTCCGCCAGGACCTGGATCTCGCGCTGGAAATCCACGGCTGCGAAGCGGCCGTCGCCCAGTGAGCCGGGCAGGGTGTTGGAGGTGGCAGCCAGCTTCACGCCGGCGTCGGCCAGTTCCCGCATCAGCCGGGACATCAGGACTGTGTCGCCGGGGTCGTCGAGTTCGAATTCGTCGATGCACACCAGTTTGTAGCTGCTGAGTGCGTCGACTGTTTTGCGGAAGGACAGGGCGCCCACCAGGTTGGTGTACTCAACGAAGGTACCGAAAGCCTTCGGCCCGGGGGCAGCGTGCCAGAGAGAGGCGAGCAGGTGGGTTTTGCCCACGCCGAATCCGCCGTCCAGGTAGATGCCGGCACGCGAGCTGTCCTTCTTGCCGAACAGCTTCTTGAAAAGCCCGCCGCCGTCAGACGGTGCCACATTGCCGGCAAACCCCTCCAGGGCATGGACGGCAGCAGCCTGGCTGGGCTGCTTTGAGTCCGGACGGTAGCTGGCGAAGGACACCTGGCCAAACCGCGGCGATGGATAGAAACCCTTAAGGAGTTCGTTCACCGACACTGCAGGAGTGCGCGCAGCAAGCTGTTCGATCTGTACCAAGGTGGTCCGTTCTGCTGGTAGGTGGTCCCCAGAAAGGATACCGGCTTCGCGGTCCCCGTCCCGGCGCGGCGTCGGTGGGACCACCAGGGGTGATGAAGCCAACATTTCGTCCTGTTAACGGAATACGGACAACGCATCTGCCGCTGGATAGTGTGGGGAAAGGTCCCCATGCAGGAGCCGTTTACCGCACTGCGCGGCCCTCCCGTGTCCTCGATGAAAGGCCAAGACCATGCCCTACCCCGTTGAACAGAATGAAAAGTTCGCCGCCTACGCCCACCCGGAGCGGCTGGTTTCCACCGAGTGGCTCGCCTCCGCACTGGAGAGCGGCGCCGTTGCCAACGGTGAACTGGTTGTCGTGGAATCGGACGAGGACGTGCTGCTGTACGAAACCGGGCACATCCCCGGCGCAGTAAAGATCGACTGGCACACCGACCTGAACGACGACGTTACCCGCGACTATGTTGACGGCGCAGCCTTCGCTGAGCTGGCCGCCTCGAAGGGCATCTCCCGGGACACCACCGTGGTGATCTACGGCGACAAGTCCAACTGGTGGGCCGCGTACGCCCTGTGGGTCTTCACCCTTTTCGGCCACCAGGACGTGCGCCTGCTCGACGGCGGCCGGGACAAGTGGATCGCCGAAGGCCGGGACCTGACCAAGGACAAGCCTGCGCCCGCCCCGGGGAACTACCCCGTGGTAGAGCGCGACGACGCCCCCATCCGCGCCTTCAAGGACGACGTGCTGGCCCACCTGGGCAAGCCCCTGATCGACGTCCGCTCCGCCGAGGAGTACACCGGCCAGCGCACCCACATGCCGGCCTACCCGGAAGAGGGTGCACTGCGCGGCGGCCACATCCCCACTGCTGCCTCCGTGCCGTGGGCCCGCGCAGCGGCCGAAGACGGCACGTTCCGCAGCCGGGAAGAGCTTGACGCCATCTACCTCGGCGAGGCCGGCCTTGCCGCGGGCGACGACGTGGTGGCCTACTGCCGCATCGGCGAGCGTTCCAGCCACACCTGGTTCGCCCTGAAGTTCCTGCTTGGCTTCGAGTCCGTCCGAAACTATGACGGTTCCTGGACCGAGTGGGGCAACGCCGTCCGCGTCCCCATCGTCAAAGGCGCCGAGCGCGGCTCCTTCCCCGTCACCGTTGGAGTCTGACGAAAGCTCCCGCGTAAACTGGCCATGATGACTACTCAAGCCTTGCCTTCCGCCCTCGCGGCGATTGTGGACGACTTCCAGGCCCTGTCCGAGCCCGAGCGGCTGCAGCTGCTGCTCGAATTCTCGGAAGGGCTGCCGGAACTTCCCGAACGGCTCACCAACCATCCCGAGCTCCTGGAGCAGGTAGTGGAGTGCCAGTCGCCGCTGTTCCTGACCATCGAAACGGAAAAAGACGGCAGCGACGGTCCCGGCACCGCCGTCCGGCTCTTTTTCAAGGCCCCCGCCGAAGCGCCCACCACGCGTGGCTTCGCCGGAGTGCTGCACGAAGGCCTGGATGGACTCTCGGCGGCGGAAATCCTTTCAGTACCGGATGACATGCCCGAACTGCTGGGCCTGACCCGGGCCATCACCCCGCTCCGGATGAGGGGCATGACGGCGATGCTGGGCAGGATCAAGCGCAAGGTAGCTGCAGCGTCCGGCGTCCGCGCCTGACGCCACAGACGCGTGGCACGCAAAAGCACTGCACAGGGAACCCCGGCCGCGGCGGCACTCGCCGCCGCCGGGGTTCCCTTCGTGCTGCACCCCTATTCCCATGATCCGGCCGCGGCCAGCTACGGGGCCGAGGCGGCCGCCGTCCTGGGGATCGATCCGGCACAGGTGTTCAAGACCCTGATGGTGGAGGTTGAAGGCCGGCTGGCCGTGGGCATCGTCCCCGTCAGCGGGACCCTGGACCTGAAAGCCTTCGCTGCGGCGATGGGGGCAAAGAAGGCCGCCATGGCGGATCCGGCCGCCGCGCAGCGCCGGACCGGCTACGTGCTGGGCGGTATCTCACCGCTTGGCCAACGGCTCCCCTCCCCCACAGTGCTCGATTCCTCCGCCCTGGAGCTGGACACCATGCTCGTCTCCGGCGGCCGGCGCGGCCTGGACATCGAACTCGCGCCGCTGGACCTTGTCCGGCTGACCGACGCAATCACCGCACCGATCGGCAGCAACGCCTAGCTGCATGCCCGGGCAAATCAGCCGGGCTGATCAGCCAGGTTGATTAGTCCGGCTGGTCTCCCGGCCGGGTGCCCGGGTTGAGGCGCGGCGCGAGCTGTTGACGCAGCCACGCCTTCACCAGCCGCTCCCAGCGCTCGGGGTCCACATTCCATTCCTTGGTGTGCCGTGCATGGTTGAAGGCTTCGAAGGTCACCATTTCAGGGTTCCGCTCGGCCAGCAGCGCGGACGGCTTGTAGGGCACATACTCGTCATCGACGCTGTGCAGGATCAGCGTGGGGGTCCGGAGTTCGACGGCGCGCGATACCCAGTCCATCGCCTTCAGGTCCACGGGCGCGGACAAGCCAGTCAGCCTGCGCCCCAGCGGATGCCCCAGCATGAGCTGCCCATACCGGCCCACCAGTGAGGGAATCCGGTTCAGCTGCGCGTGGTGGGCCAGGACGTTGACCCAGTCGATGACCGGGGCGTCCAGGACCATGGCCCGGATCAGGTGCCGGTAGCGGGACAGGTCGGCTGCCTGCAGGCAGATGGCCCCTCCCATGGACCAGCCAAACAGCACCACCTCCTCGGCGCCGTTGTCCAGCGCATACCCGATGGCCGCTTCAATGTCCTGCCATTCCGTGGAACCCAGCCCGTAACGGCCGTCATCCGCCGACGGCGCCAGGCCGTCATTGCGGTAGGAGAGCAGCAGGCTGGTCAGCCCCAGCTCCAGCGCCGGTCCAACGGCGCGCAGGGCTTCCTGCCGGGTGGCGCCGCGCCCGTGCACCATAAGCGCCCACGTTCGGGCGGTCCCTCCGGCGCGGACCAGCCAGGCCGGCGCGTCGCCGCGGTCCACGGGTATGGCCACCTCCTCGGCTGAATAGCCGACGGCGGCAGGGTCCGGGTAGAGGGCGCCGCTCCACCAGCCCCAGCGGGCGGCAGAGAGGTCTCCGGCATAGACCGCTTCGACTTCGCGCAGTACGGTCCGTTCAGAGGGCGAATAGGAGATGATGCGGCCGATCCTGGCATGCCCCCTGCCGCCGTCGAAATAGAAGCCGTACCTGCCGTCCACAGTGGTGTCGTCCGTAGCGGCCAGGATCACCTGCTGCTTTTCCCCGTCGCGGATGACCGCAAGGACTTCCTGGTCCGACGTCCGCTGCCGTGCCGGCGTAATGACGCGCCGGGCAAAATACACCGCGAGCGCTGACGAACCCGCCGCCAGGAGCCCGGTGAGGGAACTCCCCGCGATGGCACCGGCGATGGCCCATCGGGTCCCCAGCGACATGCCCCCTGTTTCCGGGGTGTGGGCAGTGTGCTCCGGGTGCGTCCGCAGATAAGAAGCCATGCTCCTATTCTTACCGTCAGCGGAAGGATCACCGCATTCCCGGGCGGGCGGGTCCTGTGTGGACAGGTGCCCCATGCACCGTGAAAGGCCCATGTACAGGTGAGTGCGGCGCCCCACGCACAGGGCTAGGCTAAGGCCATGAGTGAACCCATCGTCATCCTGACCGAAGAGCCACTGGGGGCGGACGACCGCCTGAACATCGAACGCCTGGTGGACGGAGCAGACTCCCGGCTTCTGGTCCTTGTGCCGGCCAATACCGAACGGCACCTGCTGGTGGATTTCCTCGAACACCTCTCCCTCCTGGAAATTGCCGCGGCCTTCCGCGAACTGACCTCCCGTGCGCCGGACCCCGCTGAGGAACGCGCCCACGCCACGGAAACCCTGTCAGCCTCACTTGCCGCCCTGGAAGGACTGGGCGCCGGTGTCGACGGCGAGGTGGTGGACGGCGGTGCCGTCAACGGACTGGTGGCCAGGGTCAGGGACACCGGCGCCACGCAGGCAGTGGTGATCACGCGGCCGCACGCGGTGTCCGATACCTTCCACACCGACTGGGCGAACAAGGCCCAGGACCAGCTCGGCATCCCCGTCCTGCACCTGTACGCAGGATCGGGATTTATCGGCGACTCCTAGGCGTTGACCACAACATGAGTATCTTCGGAAACAACATTTTCGGAAACAAGGCCACCCACGCTGTCGCGGACCCGGCAGCCGATTCCCACGGCACCGGCGGGGAGGACGGCGGGGCCGCCGTTCAGAAGTCCGACGCGCAGTGGCGCGAGGAACTGACGCCCGAGGAGTACCGCGTCCTCCGGCAGGCTGGGACCGAGCGCCCGTACACCGGCGAGTACTGGGACACCCACACTGCGGGCGTGTACCAGTGCCGGGCCTGCGGGACCGAACTGTTCACCAGCAACGAGAAGTTCGATTCGCACTGCGGCTGGCCGTCTTTCTGGGCCCCGCTGGCCGAGGGCACGGTCCGCTACATCCACGACCGCACCATGGGGATGGACCGCGTGGAGGTCCGCTGCGGCGCCTGCGATTCGCACCTGGGCCACGTGTTCGACGGCGAGGGCTACGGTACTCCCACGGACCAGCGCTACTGCATCAACTCCGTGTCGCTGCGGCTCGTCCCGAAGGACGGGGCTGAGGCGGCGGACGGCACGGTGCCGACGGACGGTGCTGCGGCGGGCTGATTCAGCAGCCGGTTCCGGCGGGCGGGCGCGGCGGACGGATCTGCCGGGCCCGCCCGCCGGTCCGTTGACAGGGCGCGCCCAGAGGCACGATCCCCCAGCGCAGGGCGGGCTCAACGGGCGCCTCATGGAACTGAGAAATAGTCTTTCTTAGCCTCAACCGCTTTTCAGATTAGTTCTGCTTGTTGCTTGCTACGCTCCGAAGAGAGAAGCAAGCAACGCCCAGAAAGGCAGCGACGATGACTGAAACCCTCACCGCCGTCCCCCGGATTTCCGCGGACAACCAGGACTGGATCCGCCTCCGGACCGCAGCCTCGGCCCTCCAGGGCCTGCAGGCCGCGGACGGCTCCGTGCCGGATGCTGCCAGCCACACCACGGCGGCACTGCACGTTGACACCATCGTGGACGCCGTCCGGGCCCTTGCCCCGGCCTTCCCGCACGACGCCGCGTACCTGGACGCTGTCTGCGCCGACTTCACGGCCTGGGTGGCCGGCGGGTTCGCTGTTCCGGACTTCCTCTCCTCACTGCTGTCCTTCCAGCCCCAGGAACTCCGGCAGGACGGCCTCCAGCACCTGGTGGTCTTCCCCATGTACACCCAGAACGGCAGCAGCAGCCGGCTGGTGGAGGCGGTCCTGATCGAGGTCATCTGGCCCGAATTCATCGCGGGCCTGGAGGCAGGCGACTACTCCAACAAACTGTTCGTCCCCATCCGGTTCGTGGACTTCACCGCAGGCTACGACACCAACTCAGCGGTCCTCTTCCCGGAAACCGTGGCCGTCAGCACCACCCCCACCTTCACCTGGGGTGCCATCTTTGCCGACCGCGAGGCCGCGCGCTTCCGGCGCGTGCTCAAAGCCGCTGCGGAAACCACCCGCCTCGAACTGCCCGAGGGAGCCGCTGAACTGCTGGCCGACCAGGACCTGACCGAGGCCACCTTCGTCATGTGGGACCTGATCCACGACCGGACCCACATGCGCGGCGACCTGCCCTTCGATCCGTTCATGATCAAGCAGCGCATGCCCTTCTTCCTGTACTCACTGGAAGAACTCCGCTGTGACCTCACAGCCTTCCGGGAATCCGTGCGCATCGAGAAGGACGACGACGCCGATCCCGAAGCCCGCCGGCACGCCAAACTGGTGCAGTACGCCGTAATCTTCGACCGGATCTTCCGCTTCGCCATCACCGGCAGCCGCGTCCGCAACTACGACGGCCTGGGTGGCCAGCTGCTCTTCGCGTGGCTGCACCAGCAGCACGTCCTGCACTGGACCGATACCCGCCTCACCATCGACTGGGACGGGGTTCCGGATGCCGTGATGGCACTCGGGGCACGGATTGACGACCTCTACTGGCGCTCCATCGACCGGCCCAAGACAGCCCACTGGCTGGCAGCCTACCGCCTCATCTCCGGCACCGTCACGCCCAACCCGGCGTCCGTGTGGGCGAAGGGCCCGGACGCCCTGCCCCTGTCCGGTCCCCCGCGCGGCCTGACCGACCAGGTGCTGGACGATGAATTCCCGCTGTCCATGTTCTACGAGGCATTGGAGAAGAAGATGCGTCCTGTCATCGAGTCCACCGCAGGCATCACCGGCAGCTCGGCGCTGTGAAGGAAGCCTCCGGCATGCTTCCTGCCCTCACCGTCCTCGTCACAGGCGGCAGCGGAGCCTCCGGCGTGGCGGTCGCCGGCGCCCTCCGCGCGGCCGGGCAACGGGTCATCATGGTGGGTTCCGACCAGCAGCGGATCGAGGCAGCAGCACAACAGGCGGGCGACGGCGTCACGCCCCTGACGTGCGACCTCGCCATTCTCGACGACGTCAGGCAGCTCCGCGACGACGTCGCGCTCCACGCCGGGGCCGTCGACGCCGTCATCCACCTGGTGGGCGGATGGCGCGGTGCGCAGGGAATCGCCGACCAGTCCGACGAGGACTGGGATTTCCTCGAGCGGGGTGCCGTCACGACGCTGCGCAACATCACCCGGGTGTTCTTTGACGACATTGCTGCCTCGCCGCACGGCAGGTTCGCCATGATCTCCTCCACTGCAGTGGAGAGGCCGGAGGCCAGCGTGGCCAACTATGTGGCCGCCAAGGCTGCCGCCGAGGCGTGGACCATGGCCGTGGCGGACGGTTTCCGCCGCATGGCCGCGACCGGCGGCGGGGAAGCGGCCGCCGTCGTCCTCGTGGTGAAGGCCCTCGTGGACGACGGACTGCGCCGCAGCCACCCGGAACGGACGTTCCCGGGAGCCACGGACGTGGCCGAACTTGCGGAGGCGGTGGTGGGGCTGTTCGACGCCCCTGCGGCCGTTCTGAACGGGACCCGGGTCCGGCTGGCTCTGTGACCCGCAAGGACCCCGACGCGCAGGGGCACCCCACCGCTGCAAGCCATACATAGACTGGGAATGTGAGCAAAGGCATGACAACCACAGCAGAGACCGGCGCGGCCCTTCGGCTGCACGACCCCAACGTGCGGGGCTTCGCCTCGGACAACTACTCCGGCGTCCACCCGGAGATCCTCGCGGCGCTTGCCGCAGCCAACGAAGGCCATCAGGTGTCCTACGGCGAGGACGACTACACCTCCCGGCTGCACGAGGTCATGGAGGAACACTTCGGGCCCGGCATCGAATGCTTCCCCGTGTTCAACGGAACGGGGGCGAATGTCCTCTCGCTGCAGTCCCTGCTCCCCCGCTGGGGAGCCGTGGTCTGCGCCTCCACCGCCCACATCAACATGGATGAGAACGGGGCACCGGAACGCATCGGCGGCATCAAGCTGCTGCAGGTCCCCACCCCTGACGGGAAGCTGACGCCGGAGCTGATCGACAGGGAGGCCTGGGGCTGGGGTGACGAGCACCGCGCACAGCCGCTGGCCGTCTCCATCACCCAGACCACCGAACTGGGCACCTGCTACACACCGGAGGAAGTGCGCGCCATCGCCGACCATGTCCACGCGAAGGGCATGAAGCTGCACATGGACGGCGCCCGGCTGGCGAACGCCGCAGCCCACCTGCAGGTGCCGCTGCGGGCCTTCACCCGGGACGCCGGCGTCGACATCCTGTCCTTCGGCGGCACCAAGAACGGCCTGCTGTTCGGCGAGGTGGTGGTGGCGCTGAACCCCGAAGCTGCCTACGGACTGGTTTACCTGCGCAAGATGAACATGCAGCTGGCATCAAAGATGCGCTTCATGTCCGCCCAGTTCATTGCCCTGCTCGAAGGCGGCCTCTGGCTGCGCTCGGCCTCCCATGCCAACGCGATGGCGTCCAGGCTCCGCGCTGCAGTGGACACCATCGACGGCGTCCGGCCCACACAGAAGACGCAGTCCAACGGGGTGTTTGCCGTGCTTCCCGAGGGAGTGGCGGACCGGCTCCGTGCATCCTTCCGGTTCTACGACTGGGACGAAGCCGCCCGGGAAGTGCGCTGGATGTGTTCGTTTGACACCACCGAAGAAGACGTGGATTCGTTCATCGCCGCCATCCGCCACGAACTGCGCGACTACGACGGCGGGCAGGCCGGCTGAGGAGCACATGACGGCGAGCCTCCCCGGACAGTGCTGAAGGGTTGCGTAATCTGCCATGGTGAACGCACTTGACCAGGTTCCCCCGGATTTCCTGCACGCCCTGGGAACCCTCAGGAAAGCCCGGTGCCGCAAGGAACTCCACCTCGCGGAAATCCCTGCGCCGGCCCGCCTGGCACCCTTCGCCGTCGCCCTGGGTGCGGAAGTCATGGCCCAGGGCGCCGGAACTGCGGCTCCTCCCCTGCACGGACCGGCCGCAATGGCCCTGGCCGCCGCCGGCACCGGGGAGGACAGCGACACGGAGCTCGCCACCGGGCGGTTCATACTGCTGCACGATCCCGAAGGCTCGGCAGTGTGGGACGGGGAATTCAGGATCGTCACCTACATCCGTGCGGAGCTCGAACCGGATATGGGCAACGACGAGATGCTGGGAACGGTGGCCTGGACCTGGCTGGTGGAGGCACTGGAAAACCACAATGCGCCGTACCGGGCCGCCGGCGGGACCGCCACACGGGTGCTGTCCGAAAGCTTCGGGACGCTCTCAGAACGGCCCGGGACCATCGACATCGAACTGCGGGCATCCTGGACCCCCGCCACTGCCGACGTCACGGCACACCTCGAAGCCTGGTCCGACATGGTGTGCACCTTCGCGGGCCTCCCGCCCCTTCCCGACGGCGTCACGCCCCTGCCGCAACGGCGCAGGAACTGACACCCGTCCAGCCCTGCCGGGAGCCGGCCAGCGGACCGCCGGCGCGCAGGACCGGTAAACTGGGGGCATCATGACCCCTAACAACCCGGAAAACACCACGGCCGGCGCTCCGGCTGCTGATACCGCACCCCAGATCACCGTGGAGGGCTTTGACAGCCCCATCCCCGAAATCATCGAACTCGACGCACCCCGTGAGGGCGTCCCCCTGGTCATCGAGACCCAGGCCGGACTGGAACGCTGCGCAGCTGCCATCGCCGCAGGAACCGGGCCGGCAGGGGTGGACGCAGAACGGGCCTCAGGGTTCCGCTACGGCCAGCGTGCCTTCCTCGTGCAGATCCGCCGCGAAGGCGCCGGCACCTGGCTGATCGATCCCGAGCCGTTTGATGACCTCGCCATCATTAACGACGCCCTCCGCGGCGTCGAGTGGATCCTGCACGCCGCAACCCAGGACCTTCCGTGCCTGTCGGAGCTGGGCATGTGGCCGGACAAGCTCTTCGACACGGAACTCGCCGCCCGGCTGGCAGGGCTTCCCCGCGTGGGCCTTGCCGCCGTCATAGAGCAGCTTCTCGGCTTCGGCCTGGCCAAGGAACACTCCGCCGCCGACTGGTCCACCCGCCCCCTCCCGGAACCATGGCTGCGCTACGCAGCACTGGACGTCGAGGTCCTCAGTGAGCTGCGGGAAGAGCTGGTGGAACTGCTCCAGGCCGACGGCAAGCTGGAGTATGCCGAGCAGGAGTTTGCCGCGATCCTGGCAGCAGGCATCGCGCCGCCGCGGCTTGACCCGTGGCGGAAGACTTCCGGCCTGCACCAGATCAGGGACCGGCGCCAGCTGGCCGCCGTCAGGGAACTGTGGCTGGAACGCGACGCGCTGGCCCGCAAGCGCGATGTGGCACCGGGCCGGCTGATCCCGGACTCCGCGCTGGTGTCCGCTGCCAAGGCCATGCCTTCCACCGTTCCCCAGCTCCTGGGGACCAAGGGCTTCCACGGCCGGGCGGCGCAGCGTGAGGCTCCGCGCTGGCTCCGTTGCATCGCCGCCGCCCGCGATCTGGACGATCTTCCCCCGCTGCACCTGGCAACCAACGCGCCGCCGCCGCCCAGGGTCTGGGCCGAACGCGACCCCGAGGCCGCCGCGAGGCTCGCCACGGCCAGGCCGCTGCTGCAGGAGCGCGCCGACCAGCTGAACCTCCCGGTGGAAAACCTGCTCACGCCCGACTACCTCCGCCGGGTGGCCTGGCGCCCACCGGCAGCGATCAGCGAAGAATCGGTGGCTTCAGAACTGCGCGGACTTGGTGCGCGCGAGTGGCAGGTGGAGCTCACTGCCCCGCTCATCACCCGCGCTTTCCTGGACCCGCAGCCGCTTCCGCCCAAAGAGCCGAAAGCCGCAGTCACCGCGGGAAGCTAGCCGTCCGGCGCCCCTTCCACACCGGCCTTGCAGCCTAAGTTACTCGCGAGTAACATCGGACGTACTGCTGCGCACCCTGCCGTCCTCCGGCATGTGCGCGGCGCCTACGTCTCGATGAGGAGTTACACGTGAGCCACACCGGAAGCGGCGCCACCCGGCGCACTGTCCGCGACGTCGTCTTTGTTGACGGCCTCCGCACGCCCTTCGGCCGGGCCGGTGAGAAGGGAATCCATGCCGGTACCCGCGCCGACGACCTGATCGTGAAGTGCATCCGCGAGCTGCTGCGCAGGAACCCCTCGCTGCCGCCCGAACGGGTGGATGAGGTGGCCATCGCCGCCACCACCCAGACCGGCGACCAGGGCCTCACCCTGGGCAGGACCGCTGCGCTGCTGGCCGGATTGCCCCGCACCGTACCGGGCTTCGCCGTGGACCGCATGTGTGCCGGCGCCATGACCGCCGTGACATCCACGGCCGGCGGCATCGGTTTCGGCGCGTACGACGTCGTCATCGCCGGCGGAGTGGAGCACATGGGCAACCACCCCATGGGCTCCGGCGCCGATCCGAACCCCCGGTTCATGTCCGAACGGCTGGTGGACCCCGCCGCCTTGAACATGGGCAACACCGCCGAGAACCTGCACGACCGCTTCCCCGCCATCACCAAGGAGCGCAGCGACGCCTACGCCGTAGCATCCCAGGACAAGCTGGCCGCAGCCTACCGTGAGGGCCGGATCCAGCCCGACCTGGTGCCGGTGGCCGGCCGGAAAGCAGGCCAGGGCTGGACCGTGCACAGCGTGGACGAACCGCCGCGCCCCGGGACCACCGTTACCGACCTCGCCGCGCTCCGCACTCCCTTCCGCGCGCACGGCCGCGTTACCGCCGGCAATTCGGCGGGCCTCAATGACGGAGCCACCGCCGCCGTCCTGGCCTCGGGTGAAGCGGCAGCAGACCTTGGCTTGCCGGTGAAGATGCGGCTGGTCAGCTACGCGTACGCCGGTGTGGAGCCTGAAGTCATGGGCATCGGCCCGGTCCCTGCCACCGAGAAGGCACTGCAGAACGCGGGCCTCACCATTGGAGACATCGGCCTCTTCGAGATCAACGAGGCGTTCGCCGTCCAGGTCCTAAGCTTCCTGGACCACTTTGGCATTCCCGACGACGACCCCCGGGTTAACCGCTACGGCGGCGCGATTGCCGTGGGCCACCCCCTCGCCTCCTCCGGTGTCCGGCTGATGACCCAGCTGGCCCGCCAGTTCGAAGAAGACCCGTCAGTGCGCTACGGCATCACCGCCATGTGCGTGGGACTCGGCATGGGCGGCACCGTCATCTGGGAAAACCCGCACCACGCCGATTACAGTGGCGGCACCGGCACCACAGGAACAGCAACCACCGCCCCGGCAGCAGTCCGGACCGAAGGAGCCACAGCATGAGCGCCGCAGATTTCACCGGATTCGCCAGCCTGTTCCCCAACGAAACAGTCACCCATTCCTACGTGCAGGATATTCCGCTTCCCGCTGCCCCCGGCAAGGAAAGCCCCGGCACGTTTGCCCTGGTCACACTGGACAACGGACTGGACCACAGCAAACCCACCACGCTGGGTCCCAACACCCTCGTGGAACTGGGTACGGCACTGGAAGGCCTGCGGGACCGTGCCGCCCGCGGTGAGATCGCCGGCGTCGGGGTTACCGGCAAGCCCTACTACCTCGTGGCGGGAGCCGACCTCTCCGCCGTGAAATCGCTGGAAGAGCGCGAGCACGGACTCCACATGGCCCAACTGGGCCACGATGTATATGCAACGCTGGCCAACCTGGGCGTTCCCAGCTTCGCCTTCATCAACGGCACCGCCCTGGGCGGCGGACTGGAAATCGCGCTGCAGTCCACCTACCGCACCGTGTCCACCGGCGCCGGCGCCCTGGCCCTCCCCGAAGCCCTCCTGGGGCTGGTCCCGGGCTGGGGCGGCGTCTACCTGCTCCCCCGCCTGATCGGGCCCGGGAACGCCGTCAAGGTGATGATCGAGAACCCGCTCAGCAACAACCGGACCCTTAGCGGCCCGCAGGCTTTCGACCTTGGCATCGCCGATGCCCTGTTCGAACCCGCCGACTTCCTGGAGCAGTCCCTCGCGTGGGCCGCGAAAGTCATCGCCGGCGAGCTGGTCCCGGAACGCACCAACGCCGTCGACCCCTCCCACCCGGACACCGCCGGACGCTGGGCCGCCGCGGTGGCCGCGGGGAGGAAGTTCGTGGAGTCCAAGACGTCGAACGCGGCGCCCGCCCCGGGCAAGGTCCTGGACCTGATGGAAGCCAACCGCACCATGAGCCAGGCCGAATCGGCAGCCCTCGAGTGCGAGACACTGGCCGGGCTGATGCAGACCGATGAGTTCCGCGCCACTGTGTACGCCTTCCTGGACCTCGTCCAGAAACGGTCCAAGCGTCCCGCCGGCGCCCCCGACCGGAAACTCGCCCGCCCCGTCACCAAAGTCGGCGTGGTGGGAGCCGGACTGATGGCCGGCCAGCTGGCGCTGCTGTTTGCCCGCCAACTGAAGGTGCCGGTGGTACTGACCGACATTGACCAGGCCCGGGTGGACAAGGGCGTCGGCTACGTCCACGGCGAGGTGGACAAGCTGCTGGCGAAGAAGCGGATCAGCGCGGATGCCGCCAACCGCACCAAAGCGCTGGTGTCCGGTTCGGTGTCCAAGGAGGCCTTCGCGGACGCTGATTTCGTGATCGAAGCGGTCTTTGAGGAACTCAGCGTCAAGAAGCAGGTGTTCGCCGAGTTGGAGGCCGTCGTTTCGGAAGACTGCATCCTTGCCACCAACACGTCGTCGCTCTCGGTGACGGCCATGGCCGAGGACCTGCAGCACCCGGAACGGCTGGTGGGCTTCCACTTCTTCAACCCGGTTGCCGTGATGCCGCTGCTGGAGATCGTCCGCGGCCCGCGGACCAATGACGCCGTCCTGGCCACCGCGTTCGAACTCGCAAAGACGCTGAAGAAGACCGGCGTCCTGGTCAAGGACGCCGCCGCCTTCGTGGTCAACAGGATCCTGCTGCGCCTGATGGGCGAGGTGACGGCCGCCTTCGATGAAGGGACACCGGCCGACGTGGCGGACAGCGCACTGAAGCCGATGGGCCTGCCGATGTCCCCCTTCACGCTGCTGGCCATGGTGGGCCTGCCGGTGGCCCAGCACGTCCAGGAGTCACTGAACACTGCCTTCGGAGACCGGTTCCCGGTGTCCGCCAACCTGCACAAGCTGATCGACAACGGTGTGAAGAGCCTCTGGGAAACCGGGCCGGACGGTTCGGTTTCCATCCCGGACTCCACCCTGTCGCTGATGTCTTTCGGCACCAGCCCCTCCACCGCCGGCCAGGTGCTGCGGCGCACGCAGGACGCCTTGGCCGAAGAGATCGGCCTCATGCTGGACGAAGGCGTGGTGGCAGGACCGGAGGACATCGATCTCTGCATGATCCTGGGCGCAGGGTGGCCCATGTTCCTCGGCGGCATCACGCCGTACCTCGACCGGGTGGGTGCCTCCGAAAGGGTCAACGGCAAGCGGTTCCTCCCGCCGGGCGTGGCGTCCGGCGTGGCCCCGGGTCCGGCTGCGGGTCCGGCCTCCAACTAAGTCTGCCGCAGCCGGCCGCCGCTTAGCACCCGGCGAGCCGGCCGCCGTCGAGGGCCACCAGGCGGTGGGCCGCCGTCCGTGCATAGTCCAGGTCATGGGTGACCAGCACGACGGCGGCCCCCTCCGCGGCCGCGGAACGGACGGCTGCGTCCAGCACGGCCAGGCCGTCGCCGTCCAGAGCCACGGTGGGCTCGTCCAAAGCGATGACGGAGGGCCGCCGGGCCAGGACGGTGGCCAGTGCCAGGAGCCGCTGGCCGGACGCTGACAGCTCGGCCGGGTGTCCGTGGGCTGCACCTTCGAGTCCGGCCGCCGCCAACGCGGCCCCAGCACGTTCGCCTGCCTGCGCGGTGCCCAGCAGGCGGTCCAGGCCAAAGCGGACCTCGCGCAGGAGCGTCCGTTCGAAAAGTTGGTCACGGGGATGCTGGAAGAGCAGGCCCACCTCAACGGCAGTCTCCCCCACCGAACGCCCCGCGATGTCGCTGTTGTTCACCAGCACGGAACCGGTTGTCGGCTGCAGCAGCCCGTTCAGGTGCCGCAGAAGGGTCGACTTGCCCGCTCCGTTGGGACCCGTGACGGCAACGATCTCCCCCGGGTGCACCGCCAGGTTGATGCCAGCCAGGACCAGGGGCTGCCGGGGTGGCGAAGGTGCGCTCCTGCTGCGGGTCAGCCACCGGCCTTTGTTGCGGGGCCGGCGGGCGTCGGGACCGTAGCTGAAGGAGACGTCACGCAGCTCCAGCGCCGCGCGGGCTCCGGCAGTGTGCCGCGGAGTTGCTGTAATCACGGCGGTGCCGGTGGCGGCTGGAACCGCAGCCTGGCCTGTGGAGGCTGGGCCGACGGCTCCGGCGCTTGGCTGCGTGGTCAGGGCGGTCCGGGCGGTTGGCGGCGCGGGGCGGGCGGCTCCGCCCACCCACCGGATTCCCGCAGGAACCAGGCCGGTATCCGGGCCAAGGCTCGCAGGGTCGCCCGCGGCCGCCATGGTCCCGGCAGCGAGCACCAGCCACTGGTCCGCTGCCAGCAGGAGCCCGTCGATCACCTGGCTCAGGATCACGACGGCGGTTCCCGACGCCACGAGTTGCCGCACCAGGACCGCCAGCTCCTGGGCCCCTGCCGCGTCCAGGGAGCCGAACGGCTCGTCCATGACCAGCACGGCAGGCCCGGAGATGACGGCGCAGCCAATGGCCAGTCGCCGCAGCTGCCCGCCGGAGAGCCGGGCTGGATTCCTGTCGAGCAGTCCGCTGAGCCCCAGGAGGCGTGCCGTGCGTTCCACGGCGGCAACCATGGCCGGGCGGGGTACTCCTGCGTTCTCCAGCCCGAAAGCCAGTTCCTCCGCGACCGTCGCCCGGACGGTGGACAGGGCCGCTGCCGCGTCCTGGGGAACGAAGCCCACCTGCCGGCCCCACGCGGCGGTGTCGATGCGCGGTTCAACCCGGTGCTGACCATTAACGTCAGCGCTGCCCAGTCCGCTCCCGAAGTCCAACCGCGTGCCTGCCAGCTCCAGGTAGCCGTCCAGGGTTCCACCGCTTCCGGGCGTCAGCCAGCCTGCCAGCAACCGTCCCAGGGTGGTCTTTCCGCTGCCGGACGCACCCAGTACCGCGGTCAGGGTGCCCGGCGCGGCGGCGAACCTGATCCTTTCCAGGACTGGATCGCCGCCGTCGTGGAATGTGAAGCGCTGGATGCCGGCCTGCAGGACCGGACTGGATGAGAGCGTCACGCCCACCCCCCTGCTGCTCCGGCCCACAGGCGCAGGACGACCGCGGCAGCCGCTGCGAGCAGCAGCACAGTACGCAAGAGGCGCTGGGCTGTGGAGTCCGGGACGGTGCGGTAGCTGGTCCGCGGTCCGCTGCTGCTGAAACCACGTGCTTCCAGTGCAGCGGCACGGGTACCGGCATCGTCCACCAGTGCCAGGACCAGCGGTATAGCCTGCAGCCGGAACGCAGCCGCCCGGTGGACCAGACCCCTGCGGATCACCAGCCCGCGGGCTTCCTGCGCGGTGCGGATACGCTCCGCCTGCGCCGCGATGGCCGGCAGCAGGGTGAGCGTGGAGGCCAGCACAAAGGCAAAGCGTCCGCGGACTCCCTTGGCATTCAGGGCAGCCACCAGGTCAGGGACGCTGACGCTGAAGGAGAAGGCGAGGAGCGCCAGGACGGCCGCCCACACCTGCACGCCCCGCTGCAGCGCGAAATCCAGCCCTTCGGCCGTGACCCGGGCAGGGCCCCACTCGGCCAGGACGGTGCTGCCCTCGGGATAGGCCAGCCCGTGCACCATCAGCAGGGACAGGGTGAGCGGCACCAGTATTGCCGCTGCCGCCGGCAGCAACCGGCGGGCCGTGCCACCCGCGGCGGACACGGCGAGTACACCCGCAACGACGGCGAGGGACAGCGGCCAGCTGGCTGCCGCCGTCGTGATCACGGCTGTGCTGCCGGCCGCGGCGAGGCCGGTCAGCGGGTGGACGCGCATGGGAACGGGATTCAGGATGCGGGCGTGGAATCCTGTCCGGCCGCCTGTCCCGGCGCCTTCCCGGCCAGGACGTGGTGCCGGCGGACAAACGGAAACTGGAACCTGGTCCGGCGCGGCAGCGCGTACACCAGGACGGCCACCACGGTGAACACGATGGCCTTGTCCATGGGGTCGGAAATGAGTGCCTGCTTGGTGATGGCGGCCAGCAGGGTGTCTCCCATCGACCGGAAGGCGCTGACGATGGCGCCGGTTGCCACGCCTGAAGTGCCGCCGAAGACGAAGGCGGCCACCGGTGCCGAGACGACGCCCCCGATGATGCCGGTGGCGAAGCCGGCAACGGGGGCCAGGTAGAAACGGCGGAACAGGCCGTACCGGGCAGCAAGGCCGGCGAGGCAGCCGATCAGCGCAGCGCCTGCGGCGAAAGGCAGGACCGTGGGATTGAAGAAGGACCAGACGATGCTGCTGAGTGCACCGGTGGCAGCACCCGCGGAGGGGCCGGCCAGGACGGCGATCAGGACAGTACCGATGGCGTCCAGGTAAAAGGGCACCAGAGTACTGCCGACGAACTGGCCCAGCACGATGTTCAGGACCAGGGCCACCGGAATCAGCACGACGGTGGACGCCGGCAGGCTGGGCAGCACGGCCACGATCAGCAGGATGGCACCCACCAGAAACCCGGAGAGGGCGATCAGTGCGGACGCACTGCCCGGGCCACCGGTGATGTCCGCGGGCTGGTTGAGGACCAGGAAGACGTAGGTGCCGGCAATGGCCAGGGCACCGAGGATTTCCAGGAGCCGGCGCCGGCGGGCAGCGGCGGGCGCCGGGGACGGCAGCGTCAGGGAGGGCGATGACATGAAGGTTCCTTTGGGGTGCGGCACTGACGGCACGGAAAAACCGGGCCATGCGGAACGCCGCCTATGTCACCTCGGCGGCAGGAGCCGGAATGAACCGGCAGACGGAACCAGTCTACCGGCGCTGCAGCGTGCCGGCAGGTGTCCTCCCTTAGACTGCCGGAAGGGGCACCGGCAGTTCGGCTGGCGGCCCGCCCAAAGAACAACGGCCCTCCCTGGCAGGGGGTCCTCCACTGAAAGCTGGCCCCATGCCGCACTACGAACTCGCCATCATTGGATCCGGATCAGGGAACTCGCTGATTACCCCGTACTGGGACGGCAAGCGGGTGGCCCTGATCGACGGCGGCGTGTTCGGCGGAACGTGCCTGAACGTGGGCTGCATCCCCACCAAGATGTTCGTCTACCCTGCCGGGCTGGCCGCTGCGCCGGCGGAGGCCCGCCGGCTGGGCGTGGACCTGAGCCTGGACAAGGTGCACTGGAACGGCATCCGGGACCGGATCTTCGGCCGGATTGACGCCATCTCAGCATCGGGCCGCCGGTACCGGGCGGACGAGCTGGACAACGTTGATCTGTACGAGGAGCACGCGCGCTTCACAGGTCCGCGGTCCTTGCGGACGGACTCCGGGGTGGAGATCACAGCGGACCAGGTAGTGGTTGCCGCGGGTTCGCGGCCTGTGGTGCCGGACATTGAGGGCATTGACCTGCCCCAGGTGCACACCTCGGACACGGTGATGCGGGTGGACGGACTGCCCCGGCGGGTGGTGGTGGTTGGCGGGGGCTACATCGCCGCAGAGTTCGCCAGTGTTTTTGCCGGCCTCGGCTCCGACGTGACCCAGGTGAACCGGTCCGGTCGCCTGCTCCGCAGCCATGATGCGGACATCGCGGAACGATTCGCGGCCGCTGCCGCCGAACGCTGGACGCTCCGGACCGGTTTCGCGATCCAGTCCGTGGAGGACAACGGCGACGGCAGCGTCACTGCAGTCTTCGCGGGCGACGGCGGGGCACCGCTCAGGGTGCCGGCGGACCTCGTCCTTATGGCCACTGGCCGGGTCCCCAACACCGACAGGCTGGGAGCCGGAGCTGCGGGCTTTGACCTGCACGACGACGGGATACTCGCCGTGGACTCAAAGCTTCGGGTCCTCTCCGGAGGCGAACCCCTGCCGGGCGTGTATGCACTGGGCGACGCAGCCAACCCGTACCAGCTCAAGCACGTGGCCAACAGGGAAGCCCGGGTGGTGGCCCATAACCTTGAGCACCCGGACAAACTCCGAGACATCGACTACACCGCCGTCCCGTCCGCCGTGTTCTCCAATCCGCAGATCGCTTCGGTGGGGGTGACGGAAGAGGAGGCCCGGTCCGGCGCTGCAGCCGGATCCGAGGTTGTCACCGCCCTGCAGGAATACGGCAGCACCGCGTACGGATGGGCCATGGAGGACCAGGAGGGGGTGGTCAAGCTCATCGCCGAGCGCTCGACGGGACGGCTGCTGGGGGCCCACATCCTGGGCCACGAAGCGTCCAACCTGATCCAGCCGCTGGTGCAGGCCATATACCAGGAGACACCCGTGCACGAGCTGGCCCGCGGCCCGTACTGGATCCACCCGGCGCTGATGGAAGTGGTGGAGAACGCGTTGCTGGCCTTGGACACCGATGTACCGGCGGACGCCCCGCTCTAGCGGCCCCGTGTCAGCCCAGCCGGGCGGCCAGGTTCCCGATGGCCGTGATGAGTTCCCGGAACGCCTGCTCCGGGTTGTTGGCCGAGACGATCCGGGCGTTCGGTGCGCTCCCCCACAGCCCCCGGTAGTCAGCCACAGTCGTTCCCATCAGCAGCGGCGAGTCCGTCTCGACGTCGATGGTTGCCGGCCGCGCACTGTACTCGAGGGTGCCCGCGGCAACTCCTGCGGCAAAGAAATCGTGGACGTGCGCCAGGTAGCCCTGGTCGTACAGCCTGTGGAACTCGAAATAGAACCGCAACGCGTCCGAGAGGTGACGGATGACGCGGTTATCTGAGGTGCTCCGACGGCCCTCGGGCTGGTCCGGGAGCACAAGCTCGGGAATGGAGGCACCGGCCGCCTCGGCGAGCTGCCGGACATGGTCAGGCCGCATCTCCATCCGCTCGGTGGTGTCCAGCGAACAGACCACCGGCAGCTTCGCGGCGGGCCTGCCGCGGTAGGCGGCGTACACCTCCTTGGCCGCATGCGGATCCACGTGGGTGTTCCACTCGGCGGTGGGCGTGGTGTTCCCCTGGTAATAGAAACTTCCGCCCATGATCACGACGCCGGCCAGCAGCTCGGGCAGGTCCGGCTCCTTGCGGAGGGCCAGGGCGAAGTTCGTCAGCGGTGCAGTGATGAGCGCGGTGAGTTCGCCCGGCCGGGCGCGGGCATGGTCGATCCAGAGGTCGACGGCGTTCCGCGCCGAGACCTGCCCGCCCGGTTCGGGCAGGACGGCATAGCCGATCCCCTGCGGACCGTGCGTTTCCGGGGTGGTGACCAACGGGATGGACAGTGGTTCCCGTGCCCCGATGGCCACCTCAACGCCGGGGCGTCCGCACAGTTCCAGCAGCGCCAGGGTATTCCGTGCCACCTGGTCCGCGTCCACGTTTCCGGGGGTGGCCGTGACGGACACGAACTCCGTGTCCGGCAGGGCGGCAAGGTACGCAAGGGCCAGGGCGTCGTCGATGCCGGTGTCGACGTCCAGCAGGAATGCGGTCATGGTTGCGGGTCCGGTTGCGGGGTTCGGTCGTTGGGGTTCAGCTGCAGGGGTTGGCTGGTGCCGGTCCTCGCGGCGCCTAGAAGAGGGCTACCTTGGGCACGGCAGGAAAGATGCTGTCCAGTTCCGCGAGGTCGTCCGCCGACGGCTGCCAGTGGGCCGCAGCAGCGTTCTGCCGGACCTGCTCCGGTTTGGTGGCCCCGGCAATGACGCTGGCCACGGACGGCTGGGCGGCGAGCCAGGAGAAGGCGACCTCCACTTCGCCCAGGCCGCGTTCCTTGGCGAACAGGCTGAACTTGCCCAGCTGGTCCCAGTCGGCGTCGTCCACCATGTTGGTGCGTGTGTGGCTGAGCCGCGACCCGTCCGGCGCGTGGCCGGGCGCGTATTTGCCGGTCAGCAGGCCGTTGGCCAGCGGAAAGTACGGGAGGACGCCCAGGCCGAATTCCTCGGCAGCGGGGGTGACCTCCAGTTCCGCCCGGCGGTCCAGGAGGTTGTAGTGGTTTTGGGTGGAGATGAAGCGGGCTCCGCCGAGTTCGCGTGCCACGTACTCGGCCTGGGCGATCTGCCAGCCGGCGCGGTTGGAGTGGCCGATGTACCTGACCTTCCCGCTGCGGACAAGGTCGTCCAGCGCGGACAGGGTTTCGTCGATGGGCGTCTGCGGATCCGGCGTGTGGAACTGGTAGAGGTCGATCCAGTCGGTGCCAAGGCGCCGCAGGGACTCTTCGACGGACTGGATGATGTACCGGCGGGAACCGCGCGCGCCGAAATCCGGACCGTTGACGCCCTTGGCATCCATTCCGAACTTCGTGGCCACCACAACGTCGTGCCGGCGGTTGCCGAGCGCCTTGCCCAGCATTGTCTCGCTGAGTCCGGGCTCGCGGCCGTAGTTGTCCGCCACGTCGAACAGCGTGATGCCGGCATCAAGGGCCGCGGAAACGACGGCGTCGGTGCCTTCCTGGGATTCGGTGAGGGTGTTGGCGCGGCCCAGGTTATTGCATCCCAGGCCCACCGTGGAGACGGTCAGGCCAGATTTTCCGACGCGGCGGTTCGTTGTCACAGGGAACTCCTAGAGGCTGAAGCTGTTGGCGGGTTTGGCGGAGTGCTTGAGCTTGAAGTTTTCCGGATCGCTGAAGGGGGCAGCACCGATGCTGAGCTTGGTGAAGTCCAGGTCCTCGCCGCGGGCGCATATCTTGATGGCGGCGACGGCCTTGTTCACGTCCGGGCAGAGGCAGAAGATGTTGAGCTTGAAGTCGCTGAACCCGCTGCGGTCCACGGTGCCCAGGCCCCGCCAGGCGAGGTGGCTGATGAGGGCGTCGGACGCCTTCTGGGCAAGGTGGTGGTCGCGGGCGGTGCCTTCACGGGTCTTCAGGGCGAACTGGGCCACCACCCAGAACTGGTCTTCGGCAGGGATCTCGGCGTAGCCATCCTCGGCGCACTGCGCGGCGAAGGCATCCATCAGCCCGTCGGCGGCGGCAGCATCCGGTACGTCTGTCTCCTGGGTCTTGCTCTGGTGCCCCACGGCACCGAAGTTCATGACGAACTGGCCGTACTCTTCGTCGTACCATGCCTCCCGGAAGTGGAGTGCGCCTTCGTCGTCGCGTTTGTAGACCCGCATGTTGTCGCTCATATTCGTCCCTTGGTAAACCAGCCGACGTCCGTGCCGTCGAACGGTGCCTCTTGCGCCTTAACGGCCTGGAAAAGTTCTGCGGCGGAAGCCTCAAGGGACTCCGCCAGTGCTGCGGGGTAGTTCATGGCGGCGCGGTGGTCCTCGAACTCGTCCTCGTCGTCGATGAAGACGCCGCGGCCCTCTGTGCTCACCACGTCCAGGTCCATGTCGATGACGTGGAATTCGGTGACGTGCGGCCGGATGGGGTTCCATTCATGGGCCACGGCGAGGTCGATGTAGATCCGGACGCCACCGGGGTGGGCATCATCGTAGAAGGTGGCTACCCAGTCGCCGTCGCGCGGAACCAGGAGGACGGCGTCGGACCTGGTGTAGAACGCCGCGCCCGGCCGGGAACAGAACTCGTTCGTGCCCTGGAAGATCCACCAGCCGTGCCGGTCCTCGCCGAGGTAGCGGCCGGGCACCACCCAGTGTGCCTTGCCGTTCCACTTGCGGTTGCGGGCCACCACCAACTGGCCGGGTTCGAGTCCCTGCGGTGTCCGGGTTGCCCCTGGGTGGCCGGTTTCGTGCTGGTCTCCCAGCAAGCCGGGATAAGCGCGCCCGCCTTGGTCCTCCAGCCTTTCTTCTCCCCTCACAGGATGGGGAGGCTGCCGGTGGTGGGGTGTTCCTGCCCCGGCAATGGACGCGCGAAGGGGACCTTTGTCCCCAAAACCTGGGCGACGACGTCGTGCGTGATCTGTTGGGCGGTGAGGCCCACGCGCTCCATCACCTCGCTGCGGGTACCGTGGTCCAGGAACTCAACCGGAAGGCCCACCTCGTTCAGCGCTGTGTCCACACCTGCTGCCCGCATTTCCTGCCGGATCCGCGATCCCACTCCGCCGGCGCGGACGCCGTCCTCGATGCAGATCACCAGGCGGTGGTGCGA
This sequence comes from Pseudarthrobacter sp. NPDC059871, assembly GCF_042731175.1. NCBI lineage: Bacteria > Bacillati > Actinomycetota > Actinomycetes > Micrococcales > Micrococcaceae > Pseudarthrobacter > Pseudarthrobacter sp. NPDC059871. The sequence goes on along the minus strand of NZ_JBHWJV010000011.1, from coordinate 15,974 downwards.
GGCCAGGGCGATGATGGAACGGCGGACCGGAAGGACCCAACGGGGGTCCACCACAGTGGTGCTGATCCCCTGCGCGCCGAGCCGGTTGGCCACGTCGAGGGCGAGCTCGGACATGGCGCCGACGCTGACGATGAGGACATCGTTGGCAGTGGAGCCTGCGGGCCGGCGTGCCAGCACGTCAACGCCGTCGCTGAGGCGTTCCAGCGCTTCGATTTCCGCCCCGACGGATCCCTTGGAGAAACGGACCACGGTGGGTGCGTCATTGATGGCCACGGCTTCGCGCAGCTCCTCGCGGAGGCGTGACGCGTCGCGGGGCGCGGCCAGGTGGAGGCCGGGGACAATCTGCACCATGGACATGTCCCACATGCCGTGGTGGCTGGCGCCGTCCGGGCCGGTGACGCCTGCCCTGTCCAGGACGATGGTGACGCCGGCCTTGTGCAGTGCCACGTCCATGAGCAGCTGGTCGAAGGCACGGTTGAGGAACGTGGCGTAGACGGCCACCACGGGGTGCAGTCCGCCGAAGGCCATGCCGGCTGCGGACGTCAGGGCATGCTGTTCAGCAATTCCGACGTCGATAACCCGGTCCGGGTGCTTGGCGGCAAACTTGTGCAGGCCCACCGGGATGAGCATGGCGCCGGTGATGCCCACGACGTCATTGCGCTCGTCCGCGATCGCGGCGATTTCGTCGGCAAAGACCGACGTCCAGGACTTTGCGCCCGCAGTACCGGTGGGTTCGCCGGTCTCCGGATCGATGATGCCGACGGCGTGGAACTGGTCTGCCTCGTGGGCGCGGGCGGGCGCATAGCCGTGGCCCTTCTCGGTCATGGCGTGGACGATCACCGGGCCGTCGTAGTTCCGTGCGGTGGCGAGGGCGTGCTCCAAGGCCTGGAGGTTATGCCCGTCCACGGGGCCGATGTACTTCATGCCGAGGTCCTCGAACATGCCCTGCGGGGCCCACCAGTCCTTGACGCCCTTCTTCATGGCGTGGAGGCTCTTGTAGGTGAACTGGCCCGCCGGGCCCCCGTTCTGGAGCTTCTTCTTCCACCAGTCCAGCGCCTTCTCGTAGGCAGGTGCTGCACGGAAGGAGTCGATGGTGGGGCGCAGGGACGCCAGGTAGTCGGCGAAACCACCCACGGTGGGTGCGTAGGAGCGCCCATTGTCGTTGACGACGATGACGACGCGCCGCTTCTTGTCGGCTGCGATGTTGTTGATGGCCTCCCAGGCCATCCCGCCGGTCAGCGCGCCATCCCCCACGACGGCGACGACGTGGCGGTCGCCTTCGCCGGTGAGCTGCCGGGCGCGGGAGATCCCGTCGGCCCAGGACAGTGACGAGGACGCGTGGGAGCTTTCCACGATGTCGTGTTCCGACTCGGCCCGCGAGGGGTAGCCGGAGAGGCCGCCTTGCTGGCGGAGGGTGCTGAAATCCTGCCGGCCGGTCAGCAGCTTGTGGACGTAGGACTGGTGTCCGGTGTCGAAGACGATGCTGTCACGCGGCGAGTCAAAAATGCGGTGCACGGCCAGCGTGAGTTCCACGACGCCGAGGTTGGGTCCGAGGTGGCCGCCCGTCTGGGAAACGTTAGTAATCAGGAATTCCCTGATCTCCGAGGCCAGCTGTTCCAGCTGCTCTTCGGATAAATCGTTCAGGTCCTGCGGATTCCGGATGGTGTCCAAGATTCCCAATGACCCCTCCTTCGGGTGGTAGACGTGCCGTTTAACTCTAACGCCTTGGTCCGCGGACAAGGCTCAGGCGGACGGCCGAAGCCCCGGCTGGTCGGTGACCGGCCGGGGCTTCGGAGTGGTTCTGCCTGCTGGCAGGCTCCGCTAGTTAGCGGAGATCTGGCGCAGCACGTACTGCAGGATGCCGCCGTTGCGGTAGTAGTCCGCTTCACCCGGCGTATCGATGCGAAGGACGGCGTCGAAGGTCTTCGAGGAGCCGTCTTCGGCGGTTGCCGTGACCTTGAGGGTCTTGGGGGTGGTGCCTTCGTTCAAGGCGGTGACGCCCTCAACCGAGAAGGTTTCCGTGCCGGTGAGGCCCAGGCTGGCAGCATTCTCGCCGGCCGGGAACTGCAACGGCAGGACGCCCATGCCGATGAGGTTGGAGCGGTGAATGCGCTCGTAGCTCTCGGCGACAACGGCCTTGACACCCAGCAGGGCGGTACCCTTGGCAGCCCAGTCACGCGACGAACCCGAACCGTATTCCTTGCCCGCCAGGACCACCAGCGGGGTGCCGGCTGCCTGGTAGTTCTGCGCGGCGTCGTAGACGTAGGCCTGCGGGCCGTCGGCCTGCGTGAAGTCGCGGGTGAAGCCGCCCTCCACGCCGTCCAGGAGCTGGTTCTTGATGCGGATGTTCGCGAACGTACCGCGGATCATCACCTCGTGGTTGCCACGGCGGGAGCCGTACGAGTTGAAGTCCTTGCGCTCCACACCGTTGGCCAGCAGGTACTGGCCGGCGGGGGTGTCGGACTTGAACGAACCGGCAGGCGAGATGTGGTCCGTGGTGACGGAGTCGCCGAGCTTCAGCAGCACGCGGGCGCCGCTGATGTCCTTGACCGGCTCAGGCTGTGCCTTCATGCCCTCGAAGTACGGGGGCTTCCGGACGTAGGTGGACTTGGCATCCCAGGCGAAGGTGTCGCCCGCAGGGGTGTCCAGCGCCTTCCAACGGTCGTCGCCTTCAAAGACGCCCTCGTAGCCGCGGGCGAACATGCCCTTGTCGATCGAGGAGTCAATGACCTGCTGGACCTCGACCGGGTTCGGCCAGATGTCCTTCAGGAAGACGTCATTGCCGGCTTCGTCCTGGCCCAGGGCATCGGCTTCGAAGTCGAAGTCCATGGTTCCGGCCAGGGCGTAGGCGATGACCAGCGGCGGGGAAGCCAGGTAGTTCATCTTGACGTCCGGGTTGATGCGGCCTTCGAAGTTGCGGTTGCCGGAAAGCACAGCCGTGACGGAGAGGTCGTTTGCCTGGATGGCTTCGGAGATCTCGGCGTCGAGCGGGCCGGAGTTGCCGATGCAGGTGGCGCAGCCGTAACCCACGATGTAGAAGCCGAGCTTCTCCAGGTACGGGGTCAGTCCCGACTTGTTGTAGTAGTCGGTCACTACCTTGGAGCCCGGGGCGACGGAGGTCTTGACCCACGGCTTCGCGGCCAGTCCCTTTTCCACTGCGTTGCGGGCAAGCAGGGCAGCAGCCAGCATCACCGAGGGGTTGGACGTGTTGGTGCAGGAGGTGATCGACGCGATCGACACCGCACCGTGGTCCAGCTCGAACTCCCGGCCGTCCGCGGTGGTGACGGCCACCTTCTTGGACGGGCGTCCATTGGCCTTGGGGCCGTGGCTGTGGGGGGCCTGCTCCGTGAGGTGCGTGGCCGAAGCGGTGAACGACGGGGAATCCGATGCCGGGAAGCTCTCGTCGATCGCTTCGTCCAGGCTGCCGTCGGCCAGGTCAACCTTGACGTAGTTGCGGAGGTCCTCGCGGAACTGGTCCTTGGACTCGCTGAGGATGATCCGGTCCTGCGGGCGCTTAGGGCCTGAGATCGACGGAACGACAGTGGACAGGTCCAGTTCAAGGTACTCGGAGAACTTGATCTCGCGGGAAGGATCGTGCCAGAGGCCCTGTTCCTTCGCGTACGCCTCGACCAGGGCAACATTCTCATCGGAGCGGCCCGTGAGGCGCAGGTAGTCCAGGGTGACGTCGTCGATGGGGAACATGGCGGCGGTGGAACCGAACTCCGGGCTCATGTTGCCGATGGTGGCGCGGTTGGCCAGCGGCACGGCCGCGACACCCTCGCCGTAGAACTCAACGAACTTGCCCACCACGCCGTGCTGGCGCAGCTGCTCAGTGATGGTGAGAACAACGTCGGTGGCGGTGGCGCCGGCCGGGATGGACCCGGTCAGCTTGAAGCCGACGACGCGGGGAATGAGCATGGAGACGGGCTGGCCGAGCATGGCTGCCTCGGCTTCGATGCCGCCGACGCCCCAGCCGAGCACGCCCAGGCCGTTGACCATGGTGGTGTGGGAGTCGGTGCCGACGCAGGTGTCCGGGTAGGCACGCAGGGCGCCGTTGACTTCACGGGTCATGACCGTGCGCGCCAGGTACTCGATGTTGACCTGGTGCACGATGCCGGTTCCCGGGGGGACGACCTTGAAATCGTCAAACGCGGTCTGGCCCCAGCGAAGGAACTGGTAGCGCTCACCATTGCGCTGGTATTCGATCTCCATGTTGCGCTCCAGCGCGCCGGAGTTACCGAAGGCATCGATCTGCACCGAGTGGTCGATGACCATTTCGGCCGGTGCCAGCGGGTTGACGCGCTTGGGGTCGCCACCAAGTTCCTTGACCGCTTCACGCATCGTCGCCAGGTCCACCACGCAGGGGACGCCGGTGAAGTCCTGCATGATCACGCGCGCCGGCGTGAACTGGATTTCTGTATCGGGTTCCGCATTGGGATCCCAGCCTGCCAGGGCGCGGACGTGATCGGCAGTGATGTTCGCGCCGTCCTCGGTCCTCAGCAGGTTTTCAAGCAATACCTTGAGGCTGAACGGAAGGTTTTCTGCACCTTCAACGGAGTTCAACCGGAAAATTTCATATTCGGTTCCGGCTACATTAAGTTGGCCTTTTGAACCGAAGCTGTCCACAGTGCTCATCGCAGGACTCCTCTCGCAACAGTTTCATCTTTGTCGCGCGGTTGACCGCCTGCTAGTTAGGTGGTCCTAATTAGCTCAGGACCCGAAAATGGCACACAGCCGCCCGCGAATACGGGGCGCGACGTGGGACTACTACGGCCATCGTAGTCGAAAACGCCGTGGCCATCATGGATGCTGCCGTCACGAACGGGGCGTCAGCAGCGCCACCGTCTCCAAGTGGTGGGTGTGCGGATAGATGTCGAAGGCCCGCAGGTTGGCGAGCTCCCAGCCAGCGTCCCGGAAGTAGGACACGTCACGGGCGAACGACGCCGGATCGCAGGATACGTAGGCAATGGCCCGCGGGTGCGCGTCGGCCAGTTGCCGCACCACTGCCTTGCCGGCACCGGCGCGCGGCGGGTCGAGGACCAGGGCGTCGAAATTCCGCGGTTTTTGGCGCAGGACACGCTCCACCCGGCCCTGCACAATTTCCACCTGCGGGGCAGCATGCAGGTTCTTGCGGGCATCCCTGCTGGTTCCCGGTGCGCCCTCAACGGACAGTACCGAGCCGGTCTCCCCCACGGCGTCGGCCAACACCGCGGTGAACAGTCCGGCGCCGGCATAAAGGTCCGCAACCACCGCTCCGGGGTGCAGGAACCCGCCCCCGTGCAGGAAATCTGTGACAGCCCCCACAAGTGTCCCGGGCGCGTCGCGGTGGATCTGCCAGAACCCGGCGCCCGTGACCCGGTAGTCGTGGCCGGCCGCGGATTCCTGTACCCACGAACGGCCCCGCAACCGGGTCACTTCCCCCGAGACGGGGTCGAACCCGGCTGCCGACACGTCATCCGGCAGGGCCGCGGCAACGGCAGCCAGTCGTTTGGGTTTGGTTCCCTCCGCCGGAGCCAGCAGCACCAGCGGGCGGGAACCGTTTGCCGGGGCCGCGACTTCCACCCGTTCGATGCCCTGCAGGTCGATGTTCCACAGCTGCAGGGCGTTGATGGCGTCCGTGGCGAGCGGCATCTCCCGAACCGGGAGGACCTGCGTGGAGCGGTGCGCGTGCATGCCCAGCTTCCCCGAGGGCGTCACCGAGAAACTGGCGCGCGTGCGCCACCCAAGGCCCGTCCCGCCGTCGGCCGCTTCTCCCACGGCCTCCACGGCGCCGCTCCAGCCGGCCGGCGGCTGTCCCGTCCCGCCCAGCCGCCTGAGCTGTTCGTCCAGCACCTCGGCCTTGAGCCGAAGCTGCCGGCCCCGGCTGATGTGGCCGAACTCCGCACCGCCCACCGGAGGATGTCCATGCCCCCAGGCCCGGGTGGAATCCGCCGCATGCCAAAAGTGGTCCACACGGTCCGGGGACGCGTCCAGAACGTCCACGACGTCGGCGCGCCAGAACTTTGCGCTGTCCCCGGCGTCGGTGAGCCGCACACGGACCTTTTCCCCGGGAAGGCCGTGGCGGACGAAGATGACGCGGCCTTCGTGGCGGGCTACGCAGTGGCCGCCGTGGGCGATGGGCCCCACCTCGACGACGAGTTCCTCCCCCGCATGCGCATCTGTTGTGCTGCCGGCGGCGGCGGTGGTGGAGGTTCTGGAGGTCATTGCACGTCCTGGAGGTTCTTGGCTTCTTCGGATGATTTGAGCTGCCATGGCACGCTGGCCACCATGACTCCGGGTTCGAAGTGCAGCCTGGTCTTGATGCGCAGGGCCGTCTGGTTGTGCACCAGCTGCTCCCACCACTTGCCCACCACGTACTCGGGGATGTAGACCACCACCAGGTCGCGCGGAGAGTCGAGGCGCATCTGTTTGATGTATTCCATGATGGGCGTGACGGTTTCCCGGTACGGGCTCGCCAGCACTGTCAGGGGAACGGGGATGTCCAGTTTCTCCCAGTCATTGACGGTGTGCGCGGTTTCGGCGGCATCGATGTCGACGGTGATGGCGTCCAGCCTGGACGGGCGCGACGCGCGGGCGTAGGCCAAGGCGCGGAGCACCGGCTTGCGCACGTGGGACACCAGGAGGACGGCGTGGACGCGGGTGGGCAGCGCGCGCGGAGACGAGTCCTCGTCCACGGCCAGTTCCTTGGCCACGTTGTCGTAATGGGCGCGGATGCTCCACATGATGAGGAACAGGATGAACATGGCGAGCAGCGCAATCCAGGCACCTTGTTCGAACTTGGTGATGAGCACGATCACCAGGACCAGCGCGGTCATGCCGAAGCCGATGGTGTTGATGGTGCGGGACTTCAGCATCCTGCGCCGCACGGCCTTGTCCTTGGCGAGCTTCAGCTCCCGGCCCCAGTGCCGGATCATGCCGAGCTGGCTGGCCGTGAAGGAGATGAAGACGCCAACGATGTAGAGCTGGATGAGCTTGGTGACATCGGCGTTGAACGCGATGATCAGCACCAGGGCTCCGGCGGCCAGGGCCAGGACGCCGTTGCTGAAGGCCAGCCGGTCGCCCCTGGTGCGGAGCTGGCGCGGCAGGTACCCGTCCTGGGCGAGGATGGACCCCAGCACCGGAAACCCGTTGAACGCGGTGTTGGAGGCGAACACCAGGATGACGCCGGTGGCGGCCACCACAATGTAGAACGGGATTGAGCCCGGGCCGAAGATTGTCTGCGCGATCTGGCTGATGGCCGGGTTCTGGATGTACCCCTCAGGCAGCGGGCTGCCGTTGAGCAGAAATTCCTTGGCAGGGTCCAGGACAATGTGCACCTTTGTTGCCTGGGCCAGGAACATGATCCCTGCCAGCATCGAGGCGCCGATAACGCCCAGCAGAAGCAGCGTGGTGGCGGCATTCTTGCTCTTGGGCGGACGAAAGTTGGGCACGCCGTTGCTGATCGCTTCGACGCCGGTGAGGGCCGCGGCTCCCGAGGAGAAGGCACGCAGCAGGAGGAAGGCGCCGGCAAGTCCTACGAGGCCCTCGTCGAAGCCTGCCGCGGGGACGATAGTGAAGGCGGCGGAGGGGGCCTCGCCCAACTGTCCGGTGGCCACCTGGTAGACGCCTACCGCCGTCATGCCAAGAATGGAGGCCATGAAGATGTACGTGGGGACGGCGAACACGCTGCCGGCCTCCTTGATGCCCCGCAGGTTGACCAGGGCCAGGATGATCACGCCGATGGTGGCGATGGTGGCCTGCTGGCCGTGGAGCGAGGGCACCGCCGTGGTCAAATATGCCGCTGCCGAGGACATGGAGACCGCCACGGTGAGGACATAGTCCACCAGGAGCGCTGAGGCGACGGTGAGCCCGGCGTACTTGCCCAGGTTCTCATTGGCGATCTCGTAATCGCCACCACCGGACGGGTAGGCATGGACATTCTGCCTGTAGGACGCCACCACGGTCAGCAGGACCACCATGACGGCCAGGCCAACCCACGGGGAAAAGGCCACGGCGCTGACGCCGGCCAGGGCCAGGGTGAGCAGGATTTCGTCCGGCGCGTACGCGACGGAGGACAGTGCATCAGACGCGAAGATCGGAAGGGCGATCTTCTTCGGAAGCAGGGTATGGGCCATCCGGTCATTCCGGAACGGCCTGCCCACCAGAACGCGCTTAACCGCGTTGAATATTGTCAGCACTCCACAAAGCTAGTCTGATTCCCGGATGATGTCATGACGGCAGCGGGGCGGCAGGAAGCGGGGGCGCTGCCGGTAGAGTTCTAGCTGCAGAAGCTGGACCGGAATACAGAGGAGATACGGTGGCGCATTTCGTGATCATGGGATGTGGCCGGGTGGGGGCCACGCTGGCGCACACACTCGAAGATGCCGGGCACTCAGTGGCCATCATCGACCAGGACGACCGCGCGTTCCGCCGGCTCCGGCAGGGGTTCACGGGGCGGAAGGTCACCGGCGTCGGTTTCGACCGGGAAACGCTCAAACAGGCCGGCGTGGCAGAGGCTTACGCCTTCGCAGCTGTATCAAGCGGCGACAACTCGAACATCCTGGCTACCCGGGTGGCCCGCGAAACCTTCCATGTGCCGCATGTGGTGGCAAGGATTTACGATCCCGGCCGCGCCGAGATCTACCAGCGCCTGGGCATCCCCACCGTGGCGGCGGTCCGCTGGAGCGCCGACCAGGTGCTTCGCCGGATCCTTCCGGAGCAGCACCTTGCCGGCGACTACCGCGAACCGTCCGGACGCCTGGTGTTGGCGGAATTGGACCTGGACGCCGGGTGGGTGGGCCACAGGATCAGCGCCATCGAGAAGGCGGCCGGTGTTCGCGTGGCGTTCCTCACCCGTTTCGGAGAAGGGCTGCTGCCGGATGCCGGCACGGCCTACCAGGACGGCGACACCGTCCACGCCATGCTCCAGGTTGACCGTACTTCCCACGTCGCCCAGGTCCTGACCAAAGCCCCCGCTAAGGAGTTGCAGTGAAAGTCGTGATCGTTGGCGCGGGCAGCGTCGGATCGTCCATTGCCAGGGAATTGCTTTCCCACAAGCACGAGATCCTCCTGATCGACCTCAAGCCCGAGGTCATCGGCCGCAGTGGCCTTCGGGGTGCGCACTGGCTGGTGGGTGACGCCTGCGAACTGAGCACGCTCCAAGGGGCGAAGGTTGAGGAAGCCGACGTGGTGGTGTCCGCCACGGGCGATGACAAGGTCAACCTGGTGGTCTCGTTGCTGGCGAAAACGGAGTTCGGCGTGGGCCGTACGGTGGGCCGCGTCAACAACCCGAAAAACGACTGGATGTTCAACGACTCCTGGGGCGTGGACGTTGCAGTCAATACCCCGCAGCTGATGACCGCCCTGGTGGAAGAGGCCGTGGAAATCGGCGACCTGGTCCGGCTCCTGACCCTCCAGACGGGTGTTGCCTCCCTGGTGGAATTCACGGTTCCGCACGACTCGCATGTCATCGGCAGCACCGTGGGCGACATCGAGTGGCCCGATGATTCCACGTTGGTGGCGATCCTGCGGGACCATGCACCCATCACTCCCAGCCGGGATGACGTCATCGACGGCGGTGACGAACTGTTCTTCGTCACCACTATCGCGGCGGAGGATGAATTGCGTGCCCTCCTCTCCCCCGATGCTGCCGATTCAGCAGCTCAGCCGGAGGAAGGGGAAACGCCCGGCGGTCAGGTGCAGTCAAGAGCCGGCACAGCCTCTGGCGGCGGGGATCAGGTCCGCGCCGTGAGTGGCAGCGCGGAGCACACCGATGCTGGCACTGTGAACGGCAGCGCCGCATCCGCTGATACTGCGCATGCCGGCACGACTCAGGATTCCCGGCAGGCCCGGCAGTCGTCCCTGGAGGACGACGGGTTCGACGGATAGCATGGCCGCGGCACCTGTTGCGTGACCCGCCCGGGCCGGCGGTGGCCGGCCTGAACAAGCACGAGGCGCAGGATTCCCGGCGAGCCTAGCCCTTCGCGGGCGTTTGGCTGCCCGCTGCATCCGCGTCGGCGGGCCGGGTGACCAGCCAGGCGATCCAGACTCCAAGGATGTACAGCGGGGCGCCCATGATCAGGCGCGTGGTCGCCAGGGCTGCGAGCCCCTCCGGTCCCATCAGGTAGAGCGGGACCTGCACCAGGAGCCGCAGTGCCAGGACGCCGACGATGATCCAGGTGCCCAGCTGGTAGGCACGAACGCGGGCCGGATCCTTGCGCCAGTCCAGCCCTTCATTGCGGATAAAGCCGAACAGCAGCCCCGCAACGGGCCATTTCACGAAGATCGAGATCACCATCGCAATGATGTACGCCCCGTTGGTGAAGAACCCGGGCAGGTAGAAATCCTCGGCCTTGCCTGTGGTGTTCGCAAGCCACGCGGAAATTCCGACGCCGACAACCCCGGCAAGTGCCTGGGTCAGCGGCCGCCGCTGCACGAGACGCGCCACAGTGAACACCGCGGCGGTGGCCAGCGCCGCCACCAGCGACGGGGTCAGGTCCTGGGTCACCGTAAAGGCAATGAGGAAGACCAGACCGGGCAGGATGCTCTCGGCAATGCCTTGGACCCCGCCCGCGCTCTTCAGGACGTCGACGCGCCCGTCGTGGGTCCTGTGCAGTCCAGCCTTGGCGGCGTAGTCGGCGGCCAAGCCGGCCATAGGCGAGGACCCGCCGCCGTCCCGTGGGCCGTTGTCCCGGCTGTCATCGGCCGGGAAGTTGCTGACCTGGTCTTTTGTTGACGGAGACTGACCACCCTGCGCGCCGTTAGCTCCGGACTTGCCGGAGGTGTCCTGGTGGGCCGCGCCGGGCGACGGGTCTGGCTGGTGCGCGGTCATTCGTTCTCCTGGTGGGAAAGTATTTCGTAGCGCGGGTTGAAGATGGTGGGCATCCCCTCGCTCCTGGACAGCATGCCTTCGAGCTTGAGCTCGGTCCCGGCTTCGATGCCGGGAACGCGGCGCCGGCCCAGCCACACGACCCGGAGGCGCGCTCTTGCCGCGCCGGCCCGGACGGATCCCGGACGGAGGGCGCCGGAGTCGGAGACTATGGCGCTGAATGCCGCCGTCCGGTCGGCTGGAACATAGGTGACGGACTCGATGCGGCCCTGGCACAGGACGCGCCCCTTGTCCGGCAGTTGGTCCAGGGGAACCGGAGCCTTGCCGTGCGACGCCGGTGATCCCCCACCCACGGCTTCAGCCAATCTGGGTGATTTCGGGGCCGCGTTCCGGCTCCTGGAGGTTCGGAGCGCCCGGGGGCGGTGTGGTGGTTGCGTCCTTGGGGAGGCGCAGCTGGAGAAGGTCGCGTGGAGGCATGGGGCTGTCCCCGCGGACCACCACCACCTTCCGGAACAGTGCTTCGAGCGGTTCAGCCGCGTCACGTTCCAGCGCAGCAGGTCCGCCGAGCACGCCACGAAGGAACCAGCGGGGTCCGTCGACGCCAATGAAGCGCGCCACCCGGAATCCCTGGCTGCCGTCGGGGAGCCCGGCAGGAAGCTTGGCCACGAGTTCTGTTCCGAAGGGGCCTTCGATGTCCTCCACCTGGCCGCCCTGCGCACCGACCGACTGGCCGATCTGGGTGCGGATCTCTTCCCAGAGTTCTTCGGTTTTGGGTGCGGCAAAAGCCTGCAGCTGCAGGCTGGACCCGTTGAGGTCCAGGGTGACTGCCACGACCCGCTGGGTGGCTTCCTCAACCTCGAGGCGGAGCTGGAGGCCCTCGCTGGGGGTGATCAGCAGGGCGCCGAGGTCCACATAACCGTCGCGGCTGCTGATTTCAGACTCATCCAAGGGGCCAGTGGCTGGCTGGTCGACTGCCTCCGCTTCACCGTCTGCGGGCGCATCGTCAGCGAGCAACCCGTCCGGTGCGTCCGGTTGCTCCGTCTTGGCTTTCCTGCCGAACCCAAAGGCCATGAGGATGTTTCTCCTTTAGTGTGAATGTTCCGGTCCGGCCCTGGGAGGTACCGTCGCCGTACTGCGTTGGCCGTGGCACCAGCTGCCACGGGCCCGATCAGGCTCCGGGCAGATTGAACCCGCCGGTGGAGCCGAAGCCCCCGGTGCCGCGCACGGACCCGCTCAGTTCCGTGACTGGAACGAACTGTGCATACTCGACGCGCTGGATGACCATCTGCGCAATTCTATCGCCGCGCCGCAGCTCGATGGCCTGGCTCACATCGGTGTTCAGGAGGGTGACCGAAATCTCGCCGCGGTAACCGGCGTCGACTGTTCCCGGGGCGTTGACGATGGTGAGGCCGTGCTTGGTGGCGAGGCCGGAACGGGGGTGGATCAGGGCCACGAATCCCTCAGGAAGGGCAATGGCCACGCCGGTTGGGACGAGCCGACGCTCACCTGGCTGGAGGGTCACGTCCTGCCGCGCGCGGAGGTCCGCGCCGGCGTCGCCGGGATGGGCGTAGGAAGGCGCTTCCAGTTCCGGATCCAGCATCTTCAGCCGGACCTGGAGGGTGGGAGCGGAGGCCGGAAGTTCCGGCGCTTCGTCGAAAACGGTATTTGCTGCGGAGGGTTGATCAGTCACAGTCACTCACTCTAACCCTCGCTTCAGGATCAGACCTAGGGTGGGCCACCGAAGGGCGGAGGCCCATGGCCGGGGTGGACGGCATGTGCGGATTGACCGCCAAGATGAAATAGCCCGGCAAAGGTGGAAAGCTTGGCCTATGCCCGAAACAAGCTCCCCCGCCCCCACGCCCAGCCCGTCTACAGGGTCCTCGGCCACTTACAGGGAGAAGCTTTGGCCCAACGTGTGGATCTGGATCATTGCTGCTGGAATCTCGGCAGCCGGGATCCTCGTGTTTGCACCGATCAGCATGTTCGCCGGCATCACTGCAGCGGTGGTCCTCTTCGCCATCATGGCGGTGCTCCTCATCGTGTCGACGCCGACCCTCCTGGTCACCGGGGAAACCTTCACCGTTGGCCGAGCCACCATCGAGCGCAAGTTCGTCGGCGCCGTCGAACACTTCAGCGGCGGGGAAGCGACGGCGGAGCGCGGCACCAGGCTCAACGGCCTGGCCTACCTCTGCATCCGCGGGTGGATCGACCCCGTAGTCAAGGTAGAGATCACCGATCCTGCCGACAAGACGCCCTATTGGCTGACCTCGTCGCGGCACCCGGAAGAACTCGCGGCGGCCCTTACCCGCCACTGATACGTCAGGTACCCCCATGCAGGCCAGGGACAAGAACGGCTGACAGACCCGGGCCCGCGGCATTCGAACAGGAACGCGGTGGCAACGCCGGAAGGCCGGAATATCGCGGCGCGCCCTGCCCCTTGAGGCAAATAACGCCCACCGGGTGGCAGAGTTTCGATTGATAGTGATGCCAGGGTGGAGGATTTTGGATGCAGGATCTACGGCTTGTAGGCGTGCACGACGACGGGACTCACCTCCTGTTGAGCGGGGCCGGCGGTGAGATGTTCCGGCTGCCGATCGATGAAGCGCTCCGGACGGCGGGCCGGTCGGCTCCGAAGCTGACGCCGGAACGGCCTGCCATTCCGATGTCCCCCCGGGACATCCAGGCGCGGATCCGCGCCGGTGCCACGGCCGCCGACGTCGCAGAAATTTCCGGCCTGCCGCTTGCGAAAGTCGAGCGATACGAAGGCCCGGTCCTTGCCGAACGGGAATACATTGCGCAGCAGGCCCGCAAGGTTGAAGTAGCCACGCCCTCCCCCGGCCATGACGTCTACAGGTCCGCTTTTGGCGACAATCCCGCCACCCTGGATGAGATGGTGTCGCACCGGCTGACCGCCCACGGCATAGATCCCTCAGCAGTTGAATGGGATTCGTGGCGCAAGCAGGATGGAACCTGGACTGTTACCGCAAGTTTCCAAGCAAAGACTGACGGCACTGCCGGGATCGGCGAGGAACCGCCGGCCACGTGGACTTTTAACCCCGTCCGGAAGGCGCTGCAGAACACCAACCGCTGGGCCCAGCAGCTCAGTGAGCTGGAGCCCCTGGATGGACCCGTTCCGGCCCGCCGCCTGTCGGCGGTCTCGGACCGTCCCTTCGATTTCGAAACCGACGCCGATGCTGTGCGGACTGGCCCGCAGAGTGTCGTTGCAGGGCCCGGCAAGGAAGCTGATGGGCTGCTGGACATGCTCCGTTCGCGCCGGGGCCAGCGCCTGGGCGTCGACGAGGACTCCGATGATGCCCTCGCCATGCTCCTGACCCACGGGGTGCCGGCGGCTCACCCGCGGCCGTCAGAGGTAGTCCCCGAACCTGAGGCTGAGACTGGGGCCGAGGTCGCAGAACCGGACAACGGGCGGCAGGACGACCAGCCGGATGCTCCCGCAGCAAAGGGCGATTCCTTCGTCCGCCGCCGTGATGCGAGGCCCTCCATGCTGTCCCGCCTGAGCCTGATCCCGCCCCACCGTGACGTTGAGGATGATGTTCTTAGATTGCACGACGGTGTCAGCACGGAAACGCGCGAGGTCACCATTGTCGCGTCCCCGCAGAACAGTGCAACCCGGCCGGACAGCCAGTCCGCTCCGGAACTCCCTGCTGACACGTCCTCCAACGACACTCCCTCCGGGCGTGACGGCAGCACCAATGCAGGTTTGGACGAGTTGCTGGGCGGCGGCCAGCGCCGGTTCGCGTCGAGGAACGACGACGGCCAGTCCAGCGTGAAGGGTCAGTCGCCGGAGGCTGAGGCGCCCGAGCGTCAGCCGTCCCGCCCCAAGCGGTCCAGCGTCCCGTCCTGGGACGAGATTGTTTTTGGCACCCGCAGCGAATAGTGGGATATTGCGGCACCTCCGGTTTCCACCCAGGATTTTCGATATACAGCGATAAAGGACCGATTCTTCGCCGTGCATGATCCGTGCGGGCCTGCCGACTGCTAGGCGTGAAGCAACCAGTCTGTGCGGCCTCCCCATGGATCAGCCGGAAGCACGAAAGGTGTCGCGTAGAAGGCCTCCCACAGCGGATCGTCCGGGGAAAGATCTCCGGGTTCGATGAGGTCCTCTCCGAGTAGCTCTCTATCCAGTGACTCGTCGTCGGGTGGGTCCGCGAGCAGGTGTTCCGGACAGACTGCAATGCCGGCAAGTATCTGCTCCTCCAACGACAACTGTGCTTCAGCTGATCCGTGGACAGTCGTTTCCTCCGGCAGTTCCCCGGGAAACGTTTGCTATGCTGGCTCCTGCGCTCTGGCAATGCTTTCGGCCGCGTCAGTCCAGCCCCTCAGGATAACGTCGCTGCCCGCCGGCAGATCTTCGATTGTGTCGGGCACTCTGGTCGCGACAGACTTCCCGGCCGCTCCAACGTCGCCACCCTGCGTAGGGTCTCCGCTCGCGGCAGGCTGCCCGGGCATGCCAGGTTCCTCGGCCGCGTCAATGTCGCAGGTCAGGGCCCGATCCTGTTCAAGTTCGGGGAGTCCGGGTGGCCAGTGTGGTGGTTGGGGGTCGGGGTGTTGTGCCGGGTAGTGGCGGCCTGTGGGTGAGGTCCAGCCGGTGGTTCAGTTTCGGTGGCTGGTGTGGGCGTCCAGCCGCTGTTGTGCTTGAGCCGGTGATGTTTGGGACAGAGCTGGGCCAGGTTGCTGACTCCTGTTGTCCCGTTGTGCTGCCAGGCGGTGAGGTGGTCGGTGTCGTTGTCCGTGCTGGTGTTGGTGCAGCCGGGGAAGGTGCAGTGCCCATCGCGCATCCTGATCCAGCGTTTCATCGCCTCCGACAGCCGGTAGCTGGTCCGGCCAATCTCCAAGGGCGCTCCGTCGCGGGGGTCGGTCAGGACCCGGTAGAACGAGGCCGCCCCGTCGGCGACGAGATTCCGGGCC
This sequence comes from Pseudarthrobacter sp. NPDC059871, assembly GCF_042731175.1. Classification (NCBI taxonomy): domain Bacteria; kingdom Bacillati; phylum Actinomycetota; class Actinomycetes; order Micrococcales; family Micrococcaceae; genus Pseudarthrobacter; species Pseudarthrobacter sp. NPDC059871. The sequence goes on along the minus strand of NZ_JBHWJV010000011.1, from coordinate 238 downwards.
ATGGCCGCCGGGATGGGCCCGTATCCGTCCAGGACTGCCGGTTCATCGGTGCGTCCCAGCAGGGTGAAGATCGGCACGGTGACGAGGACGTCGGCCTTGAGTGCGGGGATCTTGCTGAGGTCAACCGCGTAAGGGTCGCTCCTGGTGCCACTGTCAGCATCGTTGCCGCCGGGAACTCCGTGGACGCCAGCCATACCACCGGCTTGTCGGCCATCGTCAGAGCGGCCTGTGCCAGTGG